>JASFLL010000346.1:0-3278 GCA_050118115.1 Thioalkalispiraceae bacterium | reverse complement strand
GGAAGGTGCGGTAACCGCGGCTGACCGTTTCGGTCGTGACGCGGCATTGTTTGGTTCAGTCATTCAGTCTATGTTACGAG
The DNA here is from genome assembly GCA_050118115.1 of Thioalkalispiraceae bacterium. Taxonomy (GTDB): domain Bacteria; phylum Pseudomonadota; class Gammaproteobacteria; order UBA6429; family Thiohalophilaceae; genus SZUA-24. Next base: position 3,198 of record JASFLL010000346.1, on the reverse strand, counting down.
GAAATCCTGCCAAGCGAATTCAAAAGATCACCAATCCCAACGAACGTGAAAAACTGCAACTGGTACAAAAACAGTTTAACCAGATTCGTAACCAGGTTGGTGCAATCCTGGATCGTTCACCCGAGATGTTCCAGGTGTCAGGTGCCGCAGAAGAGGTGCTGGCCAACTCTTCAAAAATTCTTGAACACATTGATGCGGTGGGTAAGGCTTATCAGCAGAGTATATCTGGTCGTTTAGATTTCTGGGCGGCTATTGGATTTGGTATAGCGACGGCATTCTTTATTGTATTGTTTGTATTTATTTACTGGCGTGACCAGAAACAGACACTTGTATATACCGAGTCACAACGTCGTTCTACAGAAGAAACCAACAAACGAAACCAGGAAGCGATTCTACGACTACTGGATGAAATGGGTGACCTGGCTGATGGTGACCTGACCGTGCATGCAACTGTAACGGAAGACATCACCGGTGCGATCGCGGACTCTATCAACTATGCGATCGACGCCCTACGTAACCTGGTACAGGCGATTAACGAGACAACACAGCAGGTATCTTCCGCGGCGCAGCAGTCGCAAGCGACGGCGATGCATCTTGCCGAGGCCTCTGATCACCAGGCGCAGCAGATCACTGGCGCCTCATCGGCGATTAATGAAATGGCGGTTTCGATTGAGGCAGTATCATCGCATGCGGGCGAACTGGCCGACGAAGCGAACCGCTCGGTTGATATCGCGGTACGAGGTAACGAGGCGGTGCAACGTACGATTCACGGTATGGACAGTATTCGTGAGCAAATCCAGGAAACTTCCAAGCGTATTAAACGTCTGGGTGAATCCTCTCAGGAGATTGGTGACATCGTTGAATTGATTAACGACATTGCCGAACAGACCAACATTCTGGCCTTGAATGCGGCGATTCAGGCGGCCATGGCCGGTGAAGCGGGTCGAGGCTTCGCGGTGGTTGCCGACGAGGTACAGAGACTGGCGGAACGCTCAGCTGATGCAACCAAACAGATTGAAGCACTGGTGAAAGGTATTCAGTCGGATACCAAGGAAGCGGTGTCTTCGATGGAATCCAGTACCGCGGGTGTGGTACAGGGTGCGCAACTTGCACAGAATGCAGGTGAGGCCCTGGAGCAGATCGAAAACGTATCCAAGCACCTTGCTGAACTGATTACCAACATTTCGGATTCTGCAAAACAGCAGGCCAGTGCCGCAAATAATATTTCTGACACCATGAATGTGATTCAGGAAATCACGACTCAGACTTCAGCGGGTACCAATGAAACAGCTGCATCGATTGGTAACCTTGCTGAACTGGCGAACGAACTGCGTCGTTCAGTTGCAGGCTTTAAACTGCCGGTCTAACGGTGGTGAGGTGATTTGCGTTGGTGGCCATACGCGAACAAGCGCACATGCAAGCGCCATGGGAATATACAGAGATTCCTCAAATGGACGATCTGTTATTCCAACAATGGGTGGAGTTGCTGGAAAAGCGAACCGGTATTTCGTTACCCGAGTCCCGCAAAACTTTCCTGCTAACCAATCTCCACTCGCGTATGCGTGAAGTTAATTCTCCTGACTATCAAAGTTATTTTCATCTGGTCACCGATGGTTCGCGTGGACAGGTTGAGTGGGAGGTCCTGGTTGATCGTTTAACAGTGCATGAGACACGTTTCTTCAGGGATATGAATTCGTTAAACCTCATTCAGGATAAATATTTAGCGCAGGTGGTAGAAGAAAAAGAAAAGCCCTATACCGTCCACGCATGGAGTGTAGGTTGTGCGACTGGTGAGGAACCGTATTCGCTTGCCATGTTGATGGACTATTTCTTTTTAAAGCATCCGGGTTTTTATTATGGTGTGACAGCTTCGGATGTGAGTCGTGCAGCACTACAAACCGGGCGAGATGCAATCTATCACGAGCGCAGAATTAAGAATATTCCTGAACATATTGCAGAAACTTATCTGGAAAAGGTCGATGATGAACATGTTCAGGTGCGTTCCAGCTTGAAACAAAAGGTATGTTTTACGCAGATTAATTTATTAGACCTGGCCCAGCAGCCGTCCGGGATGCTGGATATCATCTTGTGCCAGAATGTGTTGATTTATTTTAAACGTGATCTGAGAAACTTAATTCTGGATCATCTTACTACGCGGTTAAAACCAGGTGGAATTCTGGTTCTGGGTGCAGGTGAAGTTTTTGGATGGACACATCCGGAACTCGAATTAATCAATTTTCAATCCACTCTGGCATTCAAGCGTCGTCCAGAGAACGATGGGGTTAAATAGTAATGTCGCAGACTAATCGCATCGATGGACATACCTTAAGTTGGGTCAAATCAGAAATTGATTCAACCATGGACAATGCACGCAAGGCACTGGAAGCCTACGTTGAATCTCCTGATGATGAGTCTCAATTACGTTTCTGTCTGAATTACCTGCATCAGGTCTACGGTACTTTACAAATGGTGGAATTGTACGGTGCCGGGATGCTGGCCCAGGAAATGGAAGTCCTCGCTCAGTCACTCATAGAAAAACAGGTCAAGAATCCCAATGATGCCTATGAAGCTATGATGCGCGGCATGATGCAGCTGCCAGACTACCTGGAGAAGCTGCAGTCCGGACAATCAGACTATCCTATCGTCTTATTGCCGATACTTAATGATTTACGTGCGGCTCGCAGTGCCGCTCTGTTATCTGAGAGTGCACTGTTTTCCCCTGACCTCGGGGTTGATGCGCCGGTCCCGATGCAGGCTTCAAATGAAGCAATTGATGATCTCACCCGTAAAATGCGACACCATTATCATATTGGTTTGCTTGACTGGTTCCGCGACAGTAATATCAAGAAAGGCATAAGCCGTATTAGCGCAGTCATCGAAAAACTCAGACCTGCCGCCAATGATCCAGAGACAAGCAGAGTGTTATGGGCAGCAAGTGGCGTTGCTGAAGCATTAAAAGATCAGGGTATCGAGTCATCCGTTGCAGTAAAGCTGTTAATGGGCCAGGTCGACCGTGAGTTCAAGAAGATTATTGATAATGGTGAGTTTGCATTATCAACAGAGCCACCAAAGGAATTATTAAAAAACCTGCTGTACTATGTAGCAAGTTCACGTTCGCAGGGAGATAGAGTCCGTGAATTAAAAGATGCTTTCAATTTGTCTGAGCTTATTCCAGACAATGAGACTCTCGAACGGGCA
>JASFLL010000345.1:0-3278 GCA_050118115.1 Thioalkalispiraceae bacterium | reverse complement strand
GATGAAATAAAAGCCATTCAAAATGCTGGAAACTTTCCTGCCGAAGAAAAATTTGTTTCCTGGATAACCCAACAATACTTAGATGGCCACCAGAATTGATGCGTATCATTAAATGAACGCAATCCTGGCCGTTAAGTGTTACCGGAATTGGAAAAAGTCAGACTTTGTGAGCTGAACTGGCTAATCGGCTGGGGGCGGGCGAGGTGATGACCCTGCATATAATCGACGCCGATCATATAAAGTTGATTGACGATACTCTGGTTTTCCACGAACTCGGCAATGGTCTTGATGCCCATCACCTGGCCTACCTGGTTGATGGCCTCGACCATGGCAAAATCAACCCGATCCGCGGCCATGTCTCGCACAAAGGTGCCATCGATCTTGAGAAAGTCTACCGGCAGGTTTTTCAGGTAGGAAAACGACGACATGCCACTGCCGAAATCATCCAGGGCAAACAGACAGCCAAAGCTCTTGATGAATTCGATAAAATCAATGGCCCGTTTTAAATCCGCCACCGCGGCGGTCTCGGTAATTTCAAAACAGATCTTGTGGGCGATATTCGGGTGGGCGCAGAACTGGTCCTCGATAAACTTCGCAAACTCGGTGTTGCCGATGGTGTGGCCGGAAAGATTGATGGAACACAACTCCAGCTGGGGATTACTGCCATTGTGTTTGACGATCCACTCAATGGCATGTTTGGTCACCCAGCGATCCACCTGTGGCATCAAATCATAACGTTCCGCGGCGGGGATAAAGGCACCGGGCAGGGTGATATTATCATCTTCGCTGTAGTCTGGTTGATGCAGGCGCACCAGGAACTCGATAAAACGACAACAATCACTGTCACCGCGATGAACGATCGGCTGGAAATATAACTCGAACTGGTTACGCAGCAATGCCTCGTTAAGCCGGGTGACCCAGATCATCTCGCTTTTGCGTTTGGTCACCGCCTCATCATGGTTTTCGTAAAGATGTACCGTATTGCGTCCACTTTCCTTGGCGATGTAACAGGCTGAGTCGGCATCACTCATCAAGCTGGAGTCGTCTTCTATGCTGTCATCGATCAAGGCCACACCGGCACTGGCCTTGGTGGAAAAGGACTTGCCTTCCCAGATAAAACGAAACTCTTCGATAATCTTGCACACTTCCTGGGTCAGTCGCATGGCGGTGTCGGTATCGCAGTCACAGTAAAGAATCCCGAATTCATCACCACCGAGACGCGCCAGGTAATCTTGTTCGCGCATATTATTCTGTAACACGCTGGTGAGCTGACGTAGCAGGGCATCACCGGCGGCGTGTCCGCAGGTATCATTGACCAGTTTAAATTGATCCAGGTCGATATAACTCAGGGCCGCAACCTGGTGCCGCTTACGGCAGAGGCTGATCTGTTCCTTCAGTAAACGTTCAAACTCGTTGCGGTTCAACAGGCCGGTGAGACTGTCATGGGTGGCCATGTATTCCATTTTCTTATTGAGGGCGCGTTGCTCAGCCACATTGCGGAACACCACCACGGCCCCGGTTAGCAGATTGTTTTCAAACACCGGGCTACTGGAATACTGAATCGGAATGGGCTGTGCATTGCGTGCTGTGAATACCGCATCGGTGCTGCGTTTTTTGCCATACTTAAGCGTGTGATAAATGGCCATGTCCTCTTCCCTGATCGACATGCCATTTTCATCCGCGCAATGAATGAAGTCATGCATTTCACGACCGAGCAAGTCCTCGGCGTTATAACCAAACATCTCGGCGGCGGCATGATTGACAAAGGTAAAGCGCAGGTGTCGGTCGATACCGAAGATACCCTCGCTGGTGGATTCCAGTAGCAGGCGATTTTGCTGATTGGCCTGTTTGAGTTCCTGTTCGGCACGATAGCGATCGGTGATATCCACGAACGCCTCGAGAATAATCGGTTCATCCTTTTCCGTTAACAACACCGCGCTGCGCAGGATATGTGTTTCATTGGGCTGGTTGACCAGGCAGGAACCGGCTTCCAGTTCGATCTCACGATGCTGATCCAGCAGCGGACAGGCATTTTGCTTGTGATAACAATCGATAAACTGTTCGCAGGATTCCGCCATGGCCTGGCGCGATTCAAGACCAAACAGCCTTTCACAGGCCTCGTTGATCTGCATGACCTGGCGTTTATGGTTGAGCAACATCACCGGGAAGGGCGTGCTTCTCAACAGGGCATGCACAAAGGCATCGGACTTGATCTTCTTGGCCGTGACCCGGCTGATCTGTTCCCGGTAGGTGCGGAGTGTCTCCTGCATACTGGCGAGGTGATGGTGATGAAAACTGATCGACTCCTCACCAATCGTAAACAGACAGCCCGCTACCTTGCTGTTGGCGAGCAACGGCCGAAACTGCAGGTTTAACTCGACGCTGATATTGCGATCGAAGAAGACGTTGATGAGCGCGGTTTGTGTTTTGCCGCTTTCCAGGCAGGCCTGCAGGTGGACACGAAAGGCCGGGGCCGCACTCAGGGATTGTTTGCGATACAGGGCATCGATGGAATCACTGCTGTCTTCCAGCAGGTAACGACAGGCCTCGTTTTGAAAACGCAGCGTGCCGTCGCGACCGAACACCCCGAGCGTGGTACTGTAATGTTGAAAAGGGGCCAGGCTCGCCAGGTAGTCCTCGAGCGTGCCGCTTAATGCGACCGGCTCATAACTGGCTTTGAGATCAGGCAGTTTCATACCAGGTTAAAAATTCACGACCTTATCGGCTTCGGCCACCAGCGCATAGAGCTGTTGCATCGAGCCGAGTTCACATTTTAATTCATCGACCAGGAACGGCATGGTGTCCTTGCGGTTTTCACAACACACCCCGCAGCCCACCATCACGCCGCCACTTTGACGAAACAGGTCGATTTGTTCGCCCACGTCAAACTTCAGGGTACTCAAGGTCGGGGCCTCCACGCCCTGGCCGAGCAGGAACACGGTGACCTCGTTCTCGTACACCAGTGCCGTAGTGGCAAAACGAAAGGCATTCCATACCGTTTCGGACTCCTTTGACGAAATAATTACCGCGATTTTCATACGACGTGCAGCCCCCCTAAAGTGAAAATGACCTGCTGATCCTGAAGAAGATGGCGAATTGACTTGTTGCCATTAAATATAGACTAATTTGGTCGGAAATAGGGCAGTGGCAGCCGTCGCGGTGATCGCAGCCTGTCAAAAATACGATATAAATCAATGGGTAGTGATGCCGAGTAAATAATGAATGCCCCCGGATTCTGTGATCTGATCCTGGCCGGGCCGGATGCTTACCTTTGTCCT
>JASFLL010000344.1:0-3290 GCA_050118115.1 Thioalkalispiraceae bacterium | reverse complement strand
TTGAAGAATCGATTGCAATCGATGTGGAAGATGAAGGTGAAGCAACGCCTCGTGCTCCGGTTGTCACTATCATGGGTCACGTTGATCACGGCAAGACCTCGTTACTGGATTATATTCGTGAAACTCGGGTCGCCTCTGGTGAGGCTGGCGGTATTACCCAGCACATTGGTGCCTATCACGTAAAAACAGAAAACGGTGATCTGACTTTCCTGGATACACCAGGTCACGCCGCATTTACGGCCATGCGTGCTCGCGGCGCGGATGTCACCGATGTTGTGGTCCTGGTTGTGGCGGCTGATGATGGAGTGATGCCGCAAACTCGCGAAGCGGTTCAGCATGCGAAAGCAGCGGGTGTGCCCCTGATTATTGCGGTTAACAAAATTGATAAACCCGAGGCAGATCCGGATCGAGTCAAAAACGAATTGGCCCAGGAAGAAGTTATCCCGGAAGAATGGGGTGGCGATACTATGTTTGTTAATGTTTCGGCGCATACCGGCGAAGGCGTTGATAACTTACTGGAAGCCATTCTGCTGGTAACTGAAGTGCTCGAACTCAAAGCCGTTCACGAAGGTCCGGCGCGCGGTATTGTCATTGAATCACGTCTGGATAAAGGACGCGGACCTGTGGCATCTGTACTGGTACAAAAAGGTACCCTGCACAAGGGTGACATGTTACTGGCTGGTCTTGAATATGGTCGTGTGCGGGCACTGATGAATGAACATGGCCAACAGGTGGAATCGGCAGGTCCTTCCATGCCCGTGGAAGTTCTTGGTCTGTCTGGTGTACCTACTGCCGGTGATGAAGCAACGGTTGTCAAAGATGAACGCAAGGCGCGTGAAGTGGCAACATTCCGTCAGGGTAAATATCGTGATGTGAAACTGGCGCGCCAACAGGCAGCCAAACTGGAAAATATGTTTAACCAGATGGCGGAAGGCGATGTTAGTGTCCTTAATATTGTCCTGAAGGCTGACGTACAGGGTTCAGTGGAAGCGATTAGTGATGCACTGACTAAACTTTCAACTGATGAAGTGAAAGTCAAAATTGTTGCCAGCGGTGTGGGTGGTATTACTGAATCGGATGTTAACCTGGCCGTGGCGTCCAACGCTATCATGATAGGTTTTAACGTACGTGCTGAGGCTTCAGCAAAGCGTATGATTGATGAAGAAGGCATTGACCTGCATTATTACAGCATCATTTACGAATTGATTGATGAAGTAAAAGCGGCCATGAGTGGCATGCTGGCGCCGGAATATAAGGAAGACATTATTGGCCTGGCAGAAGTTCGAGATGTATTCCGCTCGCCGAAGTTTGGCAGTATTGCCGGATGTATGGTGATCGATGGCGTGGTTAAACGAAACAATCCAATTCGTGTTCTACGTGATAATGTAGTTATCTATGAAGGTGAGCTGGAATCTTTACGCCGTTTTAAAGATGATGCCAATGAAGTCAAGTCAGGAATGGAATGTGGTATCGGCGTCAAGAATTACAATGATGTAAAAGTTGGCGACCAGATTGAAGTCTATGAAAGAGTGCAGGTCCAGAGAACGATTTAATTCGGTACTTGTTTCTAACTACCCAATTTCAGATTAATTTATCACATGCCTAAAGATTTCGAACGCACTCGACGCGTCGGTGAACAGCTTCAACGTGAGCTGGCGATGCTCATTCAACAGGAGATCATGGATCCGCGTGTTGGGATGATCACGGTCTCCGCTGTGGAAGTTACCAAGGACCTGGCCCATGCCAAAGTGTTTATCACCGCGCTTAATGAAACTCAGGGCCATAATGAAACGATTGATGCCCTGCAGCATGCGGCCGGTTTCCTGCAGCATGAATTGGGCAAGCGCCTGAAACTCAGAACCATCCCTCGTCTGAAATTTGTATACGATGAATCCATCGAACGGGGTACTACCCTGTCTGCCCTTATTGATTCAGCGGTTGCTCAGGACCAGAAGAAATAATCTGCTAACTGTCGAATTTTTAACTTAAAGAGGATAACGGGGTAACTATGGCACGTAAGCGTCAACGAGGTCGAAATGTAAACGGGATTTTATTGCTGGATAAATCCGTGGGGATGACCTCGAATGCGGCATTACAGGAAGTAAAAAAATTGTTTAACGCCAGAAAGGCCGGGCATACTGGCTCCCTGGATCCCCTGGCCAGTGGTTTATTGCCCTTATGTATGGGGGAAGCCACCAAGTTATCTGCCTTTTTGCTGGATGCCGACAAGGTTTATGAAGGGGTTTGCCAGCTGGGAAGCAAGACCAGTACCGGTGATGCCGAAGGCGAGGTGATAGAGACGAGACCCGTCCCTGAATTTAACGAGGAATCCCTGAAAAAGCTGTTTATCCAGTTCATGGGTGATATCGAGCAAATCCCGCCCATGCATTCGGCGATTAAGAAAGATGGGCAACCACTCTATAAGCTGGCCCATCAGGGTATCGAAGTCGAACGCGAGCCTCGCCAGGTGCATATTTATCAACTGGAGTTGCTCGAAATCCGTGAAACCAGCTTTAAATTCCACCTGCATTGCTCAAAAGGAACCTATGTCCGGACCCTGGTTGAGGATATGGGTGAAATCTTAGGATGCGGGGCGCATCTCACTGACCTGCGACGAATTCAGGTCGGTCCATTTGAGCTAGCGGATGCCGTTACCTCGGAAGAACTGGTCCATGTGGCTGCCGATGAGGGGTTTGATGGTCTTGATAAGTTGATGATTCCAATGGAAAAAGCACTGGCTAACTGGCCTGCGGTCCATTTGTCTGAGAATTCCACCTATTACGTGCGCCAGGGTCAACCTGTGCAGGTGGCGAAGGCGCCCACCAGCGGCTGGGTGCGGTTATTTGCCAGTAATGACAGTTTTATCGGCGTTGGCCAGATCCTCGAGGATGGCCGTGTGGCCCCGAAAAGACTGCTAAATGTCGGCTAAGGGCATGATTTGCAACAATGAGATGTTGTGCCTATGGGTAGGCGCGGGTAAAATACGCGCTCTTTTTTCGACCGTTATGTATTAACAGGAGTATGAAATGTTGAGCACCGAGCAAAAGGCTCAGATCGTAAAAGATTATGCACGTGGGGCGGGCGATACCGGTTCCCCGGAAGTGCAAATTGCGCTGTTGTCTGCGCAAATCAATGATCTTTCAGATCACTTTAAAAAACACATTCATGATCACCATTCACGTCAGGGTTTGTTGAGAATGGTCAGTCAGCGACGCAAGTTACTTGATTACCTGAAGAACAAGGACGTGCAACGCTATCGCGATTTAATCGGAAGTCTTGGACTTCGTAAG
>JASFLL010000343.1:0-3291 GCA_050118115.1 Thioalkalispiraceae bacterium | reverse complement strand
CCGGTTGACACACCATACAGCGCAGTCAGTCTTCCATTTGAGCTGCATAAAGTTCCAGATGCGCCAGTTTACTATGTTGAAGGACATTCCGGTGTGCCCGACTCTGAAAATGAGGGGCATACCTCGAACGCCGGTTTTGTCGTAACTCGTGATGGCGTTGTTGTATTTGATGCACTGGGTACGCCTGCACTGGGATATCGTTTATTGCAGAGAATACGCGAAGTTACAGATAAACCGGTGGTAAAAATAGTCATCAGTCATTATCACGCTGACCATGTCTATGGTCTGCAGGCATTTAAGGAACACGCAAACAATCCGGTGGTCATTGCTCAGAAGCTTGCACTCAATTATATCGGGGGCGATCGTGCCAGTCAGGGTGAAGCTGCGGCACGACGTCTTGCCCAGCGACGTGAAGCCCTGTTTCCATGGGTGGATGAGAATACCTATATCGTTAAGCCTGATATAACGTTCGATAAAGAAATGACGTTTAAACTCGGTGGTATTACCTTTGAACTAATTCACCTGGGCCCTGGCCATGCCCCGGGAGATAGCATTATGCTGGTTAAAGATTATGGTGTCTTGTTCAGCGGTGATTCTATTTATAAGGGACGTATCCCCTTTCTTGATAGTCCCTCAACTAATACATCGAGATGGTTAAAGGGGCTGGATTATTTATCGAATCTCAAGCCGCCACCCAAATTCATTATTCCAGGGCATGGCAAGGCGTCAACAGACATCCACAAGGCTATTCGCTTTACACACGATTATATTTCGTATGTCAGGGAGTCCATGCGCAAGGCGGTTGCCAACTTCGTACAGTTTGATGAAGCCTATAAAAATACAGACTGGTCCGCATACAAAGGTATGCCCGCATTTGATGCCAGTAATCGCGGTAATGCTTACCGTATTTACCTTGAAATGGAAGCCAACTCGTTCAAGTAAAAAAACGGCTTACCATGGTCGCGATAGCTGTCCGTGTATTCACACGGATAGGCGGCCGGGTAATTCTATTCTCATCTCTTTACTCTCTAGCCAATCGTCCAGGCCCGGCTACTTCCCGATCCGTGAGTGAATACTTACCCCATATCTCATAGAAATAGCCAAAATTATCAATAAGTTGGCTCTATATGAATTGACCACACGAGTCGTGTCATTGAAATGTATGGACTCCACTCATATTATTAACCTAGTAAAACAGTCAGGAATAACCTAAAAAGGATATGGCTATGTCGACATCTACCCATCGTATCGATAAATACATTAGCTCGGAATACAAGCACGGATTTGTGACATCGATTGATAGTGACACGGTGCCAGCGGGGCTTGATGAACAGGTGATTCGATTTATTTCAGCTAAGAAGCAGGAACCGGAGTGGATGCTGGAGCGAAGGCTTAAGGCATATCAGTACTGGCTCAAGCATCAGGAGCCTGAATGGGCACATTTACAGCATCCGCCTATCGACTACCAGGCTATTTCCTACTATTCCGCGCCGAAGAAAAAAGAAGACGGCCCACAAAGTCTTGACGAGGTAGATCCACAATTGCTGGAGACTTACAACAAGCTGGGTATTCCCATCGAAGAGCAAAAGGCGCTGGCAGGTGTAGCCGTGGATGCGGTTTTTGACAGTGTTTCGGTGGCTACAACATTTAAAAAAGAGCTGGCAGATGCCGGGGTGATTTTTTGTTCCATCTCAGAAGCAATTCGTGATTACCCCGAATTGATCCAGGAGTACCTTGGAACCGTCGTCCCATATCAGGATAATTTTTTTGCCACGCTCAATTCCGCGGTGTTTACAGACGGCACATTTGTTTATGTCCCAAAAGGTGTGCGTTGTCCGATGGAGTTGTCTACATATTTTCGGATCAATGCGGCAAACACCGGCCAATTTGAACGGACGTTAATCATTGCGGATGAAGGTAGCTACGTCAGTTATCTTGAAGGCTGCACTGCTCCGATGCGAGATGAAAACCAGCTGCACGCGGCCATTGTTGAATTGATTGCGATGGACGATGCCACGATAAAATATTCGACGGTACAGAACTGGTATCCCGGTGATGAGCAGGGACGTGGCGGGATCTATAACTTCGTGACCAAACGCGGTGACTGTCGAGGTAAGCGTTCGCATATTTCCTGGACACAGGTAGAAACAGGGTCTGCGATTACCTGGAAATATCCCAGTTGTATTTTGCGCGGTGATGATTCAGTTGGTGAGTTTTATTCCGTCGCTGTGACGCGGGGAAAACAACAGGCGGATACGGGTACCAAAATGATCCATATCGGCAAAAATACCCGTAGTACGATCGTCTCTAAGGGTATCTCTGCTGGACAGGCTCAGAATACTTATCGAGGCCTGGTTCGTATGACACCACGTGCAGAACAGGCGCGTAATCATACACAGTGTGACTCTTTACTGCTGAGTGATGAATGTGGAGCGCATACCTTTCCATATATGGAAGTGCGTAACCCATCTGCAAAAGTCGAGCATGAGGCGACTACTTCCCGAATAAGTGATGAACAATTATTTTACTGTCGCCAACGTGGATTATCGGAAGAACAGGCAGTATCGATGATTGTCAATGGCTTTTGTAAGGAAGTGTTCAAGGAACTACCCATGGAGTTTGCCGTCGAGGCACAAAAACTCCTCAACGTCACTCTCGAAGGGGCTGTGGGATAAATACTAGGAGAATTTATTATGCTGACGATAAAAGATTTAAAAGTAAACGTAGACGGTAAGAAAATTCTGAATGGACTTAACCTGCAGGTAAATGCAGGCGAAGTCCACGCAATTATGGGACCGAATGGTTCCGGAAAAAGTACCCTGGCTCATGTATTGGCCGGGCGTGACGGCTATGAGGTCACGGGAGGTCAGGTAATTTTTGAAGGCGAATCGTTGCTGGAACTTGAAGCGGAACAACGGGCACATAAAGGTGTATTTCTGGCGATGCAATACCCGGTTGAATTGCCTGGCGTGAATAATATGGTCTTTTTAAGAGAAGCCCTTAATGCCATTCGCCAGGCAAACGGTAAAGAACCAGTAGATGCAGTAAGTTTTTTACAGCAGTTACGCGTTAAAGCCAAACTCCTGAAACTCGATGATAAACTCCTGAAGAGAAGTGTCAATTCGGGTTTTTCTGGCGGTGAAAAAAAACGCAATGAAATCTTAAAGATGGCGATGCTGGATCCCCGGCTTGCAATTCTTGATGAAACAGATTCAGGGCTGGATATTGATGCTTTACGGATCGTTGCCGAGGGTGTCAATACATTACGTAATCCCGAACGGTCAATAATCC
>JASFLL010000342.1:0-3307 GCA_050118115.1 Thioalkalispiraceae bacterium | reverse complement strand
GACAATATCCATATATTTTGGTTGATACTTCCATCTTATTCCTAAATTACTACAAAAAATCATTATATTACAGCATCTATATAAGTGGGTATTAATCATGTTATATAGAAAATCTTCCGTATTATTATGTTATAAACTAAGGGAGGTTCACTCTGACCCCAATCCCCCTATACTCCGTACGGCTGCAGGTCTATGCTGTTAAAATGCTAAAGCACTATTACCTATCATTTCAGGGGCGCTGTAACCGACCACAATACTGGATCTATGGTGTCCTGCCTTATGTCATTCTGACGGTAGTCGTGCTGTTTATTTCACGTTTGTTGAATCTAAGTTTTTATATTACCTATCCTCTGTTAATTTTCGCGATGTGGCCACTGATTACGATGCAGGCCAAGCGCTATCATGATCTGGCCATGTCCGGCTGGTTTACGCTGTTAAATTTGTTACCCCTGATCGGTAAGGTGCTGGTTATTATCATTGGCGTAATTCCTGCTAAAGCTGGGAATAATCAGTATGGACCTGATGAGCAACAACGCCCAGTCGAACGTCATGAACCGCTGCCACTGGGACAGACCCTGGTCTGGGTCTTATGTGTCGCAGGGCTGCTGGCCTATTTTGTATTTGCAGCGTTGACTGGGTTCGATAACTTCGATATACGCGGGGGCAACGAAGAGCGCTGGCAGTTATGGCGCTTTATTGTGTTTTTTGCCTGGTTAACGATTGCAGTGATTATCTACCTGGCCCGAAATAGACAGGCCTATTTACCAAGCCTGCTTTTAAGTTTAGTCATCGGTGGAATACTGTTGTTGCTCGTCCTGTCGATGGTGGTATCCGGACAGATGTCTGTTGCATGGCTCGGTACCGCACTATTTCATGCCTATCTGACCAGTATGTTATGCATGCATTTTAAGAACGTTATCGTGGCGTTCGTCTGTTCAGTCGTCTTCATCGCTGCACAGATCGTCACGGATGCCATCGTGTTCACGGTTGCCGGTAATCTGTATCTTCACTGATTGACGTTATTTTCAAATATTTGGGGTCAGAGGAATATTTGGAATATTTGGGGTCAGAGTAAAAACTCTAGCCCGACAGGCAGGCGAGCTTAACCCCCGATTCATTTTTTACCCGGCATGGCAGGGTGCTCTGGTTTGATGCGGAAACCGGGATGTTTCCCAGTCAGCATAATGTGTTACTCGCGCAGATCGCCCGGCTCTCATCGGGCTTAAATGCCGCCACCTTTTGCTGCTGATTTGGGCCTGGCGAATGCACCTTCTCAAACGGCTGCAGGAGCGACCCTCCCTTCCTGAATCTGGAAACGCTATGTTTTTATTTTTTTGGAAAATGAATCTCATCTGCAGGTTCTGACCAGTCATCTTTTGAGGTGTCTGTTACCTCAGTACCCAGATCATCCTCCTCTGCGATATCAAATGCGCCAGACCAGTTTTCAGGAGCCTCGCTGATTTCGATATCAAGGCTACGCCAGCTCTCCATGCTGAATTCTTCGAGATCGCCATTAAATTGCTGAGTTTCAACGGTACCATTGGCTTCATCAATGGCGGTCACAACAAAGCGTTGCCCTTTGTCAATGTGCGCATACCACTGGTCTATGCGCGGATCGAGTTCATTTGGCATGTTCATACCCTCTTTTCAAATATGGATAACGATAGCGCAAGTGTATTTTATTGCACTGATCTTTATCAATGTATATTTTGATAGAATAAGGTTAGATTGAAAATATCAACCCAACAGCTTGTGCAAGTTGTAAGACCAAATCTTCCTGACTAACTATCAACTTTCCAAAAAGGCGGCGGATGATGTGTTGCGTAGCCTGCCACTCGACTGGTTCGTGTTACGTCCTTCGTTGGTGTATGGCGAGGGCGGTAAGAGTACGGCAATGTTTTTACGCATGGCGAAAATGCCTGGTTCCTCTCATTGCTGGTGGTGAACAACGCATACAGCCCGTGCATATTGATGATCTGGTAGCGGTCGTAATGAAGTGTCTTGATACTTCACCATCGCGTCTGACCATTGATGTGGTTGGACAAAGGGCAATGAGCTTTGCCGAGTGGTTGCAAAAACTGCGCGGAAAAAATGGGTCAGAGAACAATTTGTTCTAATATCAGCCTGCATTTTTTATATAGGTAAAATAGTCTACAATTAAGTTGCCAACAACCAATGGCTACTCGCAGTTACTACCTAAATCCTTAAAATGATTCGAATATTGGAGATAACTATGTTAGATCGCCTTGCAAAGAACCAAACAATACCAAAAATACTCATTCTGACTATGTTGTATATCTCAGGCCTGTCGACCGCCAATGCTGTAATCATTACAACGAGTGAACTGGCTGATCAGCAACAATTACAAATTGATCGTAATAAGTTATTACAAACTTTGGACCGCGAAGAAGTGCAGTCTGCATTGATAGACCGTGGCGTCGATCCTGCTATGGCCAAGCAGCGGGTAATGTCGATGACTGCAGAAGAAGTTCGTTTGATGAATGAACAAATGGACAAGTTACCTGCCGGGGCAGGCGTACTTGAGGTAGCCTTGATAGTCTTTCTGGTCTTATTGTTTACCGATATAATGGGATATACCGATATCTTCCCGTTTGTAAAGAAAACAGTAAATTAAACGTTGCAGAAACAGGTGGGTAACCAGAAAATGAGTTACCGGCTTTTCTAAGAGCGAGTATAGGGGACGGAGGAATTTTCTTAACTAATAATTAAGTTTAATATCCTCCGTCTCCATTTTCATTCAGGTGAACTCGCCGTTATTGAGCGGCTTTGTTCTTCACTGCCAGCTTGTGCCATTTATTATTCGAATTACTTCTGCCCTACCATGATATATACTATGTAATAGTAGTTGTCTTCCAACGCTCTTTTTTGATGGATAGTTGCATTAAAATGGATAGTGGTGACTTTCATAATCAATTTCACAGCTTTGTGATTTCAGACAGTGCTGAAGGTGATCAGCAGGATTTCAGGTACTTTGTACACCTGGAAAGACTGGAAGGCATAGCTATTACCGGGTTTTATTTTTCACCAGCATCAGATGAAATATCCATGCATTTCGAGTTTGCAGGCTATGAGTTTGTTATAGAAATGGATGATGGAGAGTTTCTGGTTCTAAGAAATAAACAGAAAACGCCGGTAGATATATTTCAGGCTATAGAGAATTATCTGACGAATCTTGAGCCGGTTACACATGAACAGTTGAAACAGGCCGCAATACGCTATCGAAGAATGGCAAAACCGGCTGACAAGTCGAATAAGTCCTTGAGTAAAGAAACAGAAGCCGGATCCG
>JASFLL010000341.1:0-3308 GCA_050118115.1 Thioalkalispiraceae bacterium | reverse complement strand
AGTAAGGTGTTGGGCCCTTAAGCAACACTTCCAGGTGATGCTGATCAATTGCGTGTATACCCAGTTCGGATGCTGGCTTGTTACCCCTGATAATCTCTTCTGCGTTTAAAACTGGCGCCAGCGTTTGTGCATAGTAGGAACCGGTACCTGGATCAATAATACGGCGCCAGCTATAAACAAAATCGTCTGCTGTTACCGGATCACCATTGGACCATTTTGCGTTTTTCCGCAGGGTAAAAACATACCGGCGCCCATCGCGACTGATTGTCCATTTTACCGCAACGCCCGGCACCAGCGCACCGCCAGGCGCTTCGCTTAGCAGGCCCTCATACAGGTCTCGTTGAATATTGGCAGAAGGAACACCTTCGGATTTATGTGGATCAAGACTCTGGGGTTCAGAATTATTGCCGCGATGAAGAACCAGTTCAGCCGCCAGCCTCTCCAGGGCAACAACAGTGCTGGGCAGAATTTGCATACAGCAACTGCAACAAATCAATACGGCGAGATAACGAACCGAGCTGGTTATCATGAGCACACTCTAGAAGATTCCATCTGTGTCAGGATCATTAAAATCAGTCCTGGTCTTGCTATGCATTGTTGCGTGTTTACCACATCACATCAAGTCATACCTGTCACACATTCCACGTATTTAAGATGCTGATTCAAGTACAGTATTTTGATTTAAAAGTTTTTATATCCGGGAAATTTTGCTATCGTTAGCCTGTTTTACTAAGAACAAATACATCACTACTCACTTACATAAAAAAGGTCAAACTATGGGTTTTCTGCAGAATAAACGTGTGCTGATTGTTGGTCTTGCGAGTAATCGCTCCATTGCCTGGGGAATCGCACAGGCTATGCGGCGTGAAGGCGCTGAGCTAGCCTTTACCTACCAGAATGACAAGTTGCAGGATCGTGTCGAAAAAATGGCCGCTGAGCTGGGTTCAGAAATCGTCGTACCTTGTGATGTGAGTAGCGATGAAGAAATCGACAAGGTTTTTGACCATCTCGACAATTACTGGGACGGTCTGGACAGTATTGTTCATTCGGTCGCCTTCGCACCCCGCAATGAATTAGAGGGTGATTATCTCGATAATGTCAGCCGTGACGGTTTTCGCACCGCCCATGAAATCAGCTCATACAGCTTTGCAGCACTGGCAAAAGCAGGCCGCAATATGATGGAAGGAAACGACGGATCTCTGCTCACATTGAGCTATCTGGGCGCTGTACGGGCTATGCCAAACTATAATGTCATGGGGCTTGCCAAAGCATCCCTGGAGGCAAATGTCCGTTATATGGCGCAGAGCCTCGGGCCCGATGGAATCCGGGTAAACGGCATCTCAGCCGGCCCTATCAAAACCCTGGCGGCGGCCGGTATCAGTAACTTCCGTCGGATGCTGGACGAGGTCGAACACTCGGCCCCATTGAGAAGAAATGTCACCATTGAGCAGGTTGGCAATGCTGCTGCATTTTTGTGCTCTGATCTCGCTGCCGGCATCACCGGTGAAATCACTTACGTAGATTCAGGTTATAACACCATCGGCATGCGACCACTGGACGTTTAGTCACCGCTAATTGTTATCAGCGGCTTCTTGGTCCTGCAGGATCTGGGTCTCGCCTTCACTCCGGCCAATAATGACTGCGCCGCAGGAATCACTGAACACATTCACTGCTGTACGACACATATCCAGTACACGATCCACGACAATTACCATGGCCAGGCCCGCACTGGCTGAGGCTTCATCCAGGCCGACAGATTTCAGGATGATCATAATAGCCACCAGTGAGGCAGCAGGAATACCGGCAACACCAATTGATGTCATTAACGCAGTCACCACAATCAGGATTTGCTGGGTAAACGTCAAATCAAAACCGAATGCCTGAAAAATAAAGATCGCTACCACGCACTCATACAGCGCGGTACCATCCATATTGATGGTGGCTCCCAGGGGTAATACGAAAGAACTGGTACGATTCGAAACCCTGGCATTTTTTTCCACACACTCGAGCGTCAGCGGCAGTGTCGCTGAGGATGAAGCCGTAGAAAACGCAGTCAATAAGGCCGGTGCCATGGCTTTGAAGTGTCGTAGCGGATTGACGCGGGCCAGAAATTTCAACAATAGTGGCATGGTCAGGAACATGTGGATTCCCAGGGCCAGTAAGACGGTCATGCTAAACTTGCCAAGTGCCTCAAACATCGTGTTCATCTCACCAGAGTCTTTGTCCAGCCCCAGGACCACGCTGGCGATCAACCCAAATATTCCGATCGGTGCAAACTTGATAATAAACTCGGTCAGTTTCAACATCACCTCATAGGCGCCCTGCCAAAAGTTATACTGGGCCTCGGCATAAGCATCAGGAATTTTGGTAATAAAAAAACCGAACAGAATGCTAAAAAAGATCAGTCCCAGCATCTGTCCTTCTGCTGCGGCTGCAACAATGTTTGTTGGAATCATACGCAGAAAAATATCTGCAAAACTACTGCCTTCACCCGCGGCAACCTTGCCCTGCGCATGTTGCATTTGTTCCGGACTGATATGAATAATTTCGCCGATGGCTTTTCCGTCTACAACACCGGGCACAATCATATTAACAATGAACAGCCCGATCAGGATGGCGAATAAACTGGTCGACATATAATAAAGAATGGTTTTTGCACCCATTCGTCCCAAGCCCTGAGATCCACCAATACCCGCAATACCCGTAATAATCGAGGCAACAATTAACGGTACGATGATCATTTTCAGAGCATTCATGAACAGGCTGCCAAGAAAATCAAACAGGGATAAAAGATGAATTCCCAGGAAGGTAGTATCTTTATCTGTGAGGGAGCCTACCCAAATTGCCAGTATGATAGCAATGAGTATCTGCCAATGGAGTTTTATTTTTGGCATGACAACAACCCTTTTTATTGAATTCGTTATCCGACTCCCGTTGTCGAATAATATATTAATAATTTGTTGTCAGCTCTGATACGTTGCGTATCGAAGCTATTTAGAGATTGTCTTCGTCTTTATCCTGGTTGATGTCAATTTCACTCTTTGAACGCATGTACTCAATCACTGCAGCCGCATCGGTCCTGGCCTCTGCCTGGGTGAGCTGTTTCTGCATTGCTTGAAGAGTTTTATCGTCATCCTTCACTGGATTATCACGTACCGCCTTGAGAACGATAACTACCCCATTACCACTTTTGGCAGACATATCATGGTAGACAACCTTATCAGCTGCGGGTTTGCCTAGACTAAATATAGTTTTACGTACATCAGGACTCACACCAGAAGGAGTAGCAGCGTTTTTGCCCTGTTCAG
>JASFLL010000340.1:0-3309 GCA_050118115.1 Thioalkalispiraceae bacterium | reverse complement strand
CAGTCTCACTGAGGTTTTCATCTTCTTCCAGTTCTGCACCATGTTCGCCGGCAGGATAAGCCCTGTGACTTTCAGGGGTACTGAATACCGTTCTCAGCCCGGTGTCGATCACGTTGATTAACTGGTCTAATGGTGTATAGGAACGGGAATTGTATTTTTGTGCACTCATTTAAATAAGATAGCTGATGGATCGTTTGGCTGGCAAGTCGTTTCTCGCTATGATCCCCCCCAGGAAAGGGCTAAAAGCCTGCTGCCCTCATCACCACTGAAGAAGATAGAATATGAGCTATTATCGCTATCACGCTTTTTTCTGCACCAATCAACGTGAATCGGGTGAGTCCTGTTGCGCCGATTTTGATGCCTGGAATATGCGTAATTATGTAAAACAACGCTGCAAGGAACTGGGTATTCATAAAGAAGGTGGAGTCCGAATCAATCTCGCCGGGTGCCTTGGCCGTTGTGAACTTGGACCGACAATTGCCGTCTACCCTGATGAAGTCTGGTACACCTATGTTGACAAAGATGATCTGGACGAGATTATTCAGGAACATTTTGTTAATGGGCGCGTTGTCGAACGCTTAAGAATATAGCCAGATTATGCCAAGACAGCTTATCGATGGTCCTGCCGGGAGCCTGGAACTTGATGTTGAATCACCCGAGTCATGGGGGCATTCAGATCCCATTGCTGTGTGTTGTCACCCTCACCCTGTTCATGGTGGCAGCATGCAGAACAAGGTTGTACATATCCTGGCTAAGACGTTTCTTGAATTAAATGCCAGCGTTGTCCGTTTTAATTTTCGTGGTGTGGGCAAGTCAACAGGCGAGTTTGCCCAGGGCATAGGCGAGCGTGACGATTTGTATGCAGTTATCAACTGGATCAAACAGGGATGGCCAGAGGCGCCCATCTGGTTGGCTGGATTTTCTTTCGGTGCCTACGTTGCGGTTTGTTGCCATGAAAAAATCAAACCTCAGCGTCTTGTTCTGGTGGCACCGCCGGTAGATATGTATCCGGATTTAACAAACATACAAATCCAGACAAATGACTGGTGGTTAATTCAGGGGGGACAGGATGAGGTTATCGACAGTCAGAGTGTGCTGGATTGGGCAAAACAACAGGCTCATCCTGGCCGGCAGATTTTTTTAGAAGACACGGGCCATTTTTTTCATGGACAGTTAAATACTGTTAAGCAACGTTTACTCGAAGCATGGCAATGATGTTGAGACACAAATGGGTATGACTACTACGGCAGAATCGATCGTTAATATATCGGCACTTACCAAGTCTTATGATCAGCAGCGCGTCGTTGATGAAATTGATATCCAGGTCAGGCGCGGTGAGTGTTACGGATTGCTCGGTCCTAATGGCGCGGGTAAAACTACCACCCTGCGTATGATGCTGGGTATGACACCTGTTGACAGCGGCGAGCTGACAATCCTTGAACAGGCCATTACAAAGCATTCCCAGTCGGTACGACAACACATTGGTGTGGTACCACAGATGGACAATCTCGATCCCGATTTTAGCGTGATCGAAAACCTGCGTACGTATGCCAGTTACTTCAATTTATCCGGGAAGATAATTGAACAACGCATTCAAAAATTACTGGAGTTTGCTCGGCTGACCAAAAAGGCGAATGAGCAAATCGAGAATCTGTCAGGAGGCATGAAACGCCGACTGACCCTGGCCAGAGCCCTGGTCAATGACCCGGAACTGCTCGTACTGGATGAACCCACCACCGGTCTTGATCCCCAGGCCAGACAGTTAATCTGGCAACGCCTGCAGGAGCTCAAACATACCGGTCATACCTTGATCCTGACGACACATTATATGGAAGAGGCCCAGCGGCTTTGTGATCGTCTGGCCATCATGGACCACGGCAAAATAATTGTGGAAGGCTCCCCCCAGGCCCTGATTGAGACCCACATAGAGCCGCATGTGATCGAAGTCATGGTGAATGGAGTGCAGCACTTGCAGGAGCAGCTGCAGGTGAATGACAGCACGCGTTTTGAACGACTGGGTGATTCGCTGTTTATCTATACCCACGACGAGCAACCCATTATCGAAAATCTCTGTAAGTTTCCGAAGCTGGAGTACATCCATCGTCGGGCCAACCTCGAAGATGTGTTTCTGAAAATGACCGGCCGCGACTTAAGGGAAGAGTAGGGGGAGGACACAGCAACAGATGATGGAAGCAAGACAATCAGCCTGGTTACGCTGGTACCCTGTCTGGTCGCGCAACATGCGTGTCTGGCGCAAACTGCTTGGCCCGGCATTGTTGGGCAATATCGGTGAGCCCCTGTTATACCTGTTGGCACTTGGCTATGGGCTTGGCAGTTTTCTGGGGCAAAAAATTGATGGACTTGAATATGTTGTTTTCCTGGCCTCTGGAATGGTGTGCGCCAGCGCCATGAATACGGCGAGCTTTGAAGGAATGTACTCAGCGTATACCCGGATGGCTGTCCAGGATACCTGGCTGGGCATGCTCACAGCGCCCCTGACTATTCGCGATATTATTGTGGCGGAGGTTATCTGGTGTGGCACCAAGAGTGCTATCAGTGTGGCTGCAATCCTGGTGGTGGCCTCCATTATGGGACTGGTCTCAGATGCCCGAGCACTCCTGGTCCTGCCCCTGGGCTGGTTTGTGGGTGTCTGCTTTGGTGCGATGGCGCTGGTCATGACGGCCGTGGCCAGGAATTATGATTTCTTCCTGTACTATTTCACGCTGTTAGTCACCCCCATGCTGTTACTGAGCGGGGTATTTTTTCCGATCGGGAATATGCCTGAATTCGTGCAAACAGGTGCCAGGGTCCTGCCGCTATATCATGCCCTGGCCCTGATGCGCCCCCTGATGATAGGTCAGGTTCCAGTCGACATCCTGCTCCATCTTGGGGTGCTGTCCCTGTACATCATTATCGCGATACCGGTGGCGATTCGGCTCATTTCCCGGCGTCTACTCCGCTAGGCACCCCGTCCATTCATTGTATTAACCACGGGGAGCACTGGGACCACGGGGGTTTATATTTTCCAGTTTGACGGCTTCCCCGCGCTGTTACCGGCACTGCAGTGCCTGAATAGAAATGTGGCCTTTTTGGTATTTCCCGGTATTTAACCACGGGGAGCACTGGGACCACGGGGTTTATATTTTCCAGTTTGGCGGCTTACCCCGTGTGCCCCGTGGTTTGAATGGCTATATAGCTCTATCTATTTGAAATCCAGGTACCTCTGGCTATTGAGTAATATTTCTGCATTATTGTTGACAATAGTTCGGAAAATTACTATATTAGCAATTACTGATTAACGTCTTCCTG
>JASFLL010000339.1:0-3314 GCA_050118115.1 Thioalkalispiraceae bacterium | reverse complement strand
CACAAGAACAGGGAAAACCATTCTGGCATGTTAATTCAATGGGGCTGGTTGAGGTTTCCGTAAACCAGGTGCGAGCAAATGATTATTTTAGTGCTGAAATAGGCACAGAGCTTTCAGTTATTAATCAAAATAGATAAAATAAGACATAATTAGTATATAGAAATATTGCTGCATCCAAAAAAGGGGGAAATGATATGAAAATGCGCGTCGTGTTGTTGGGGACATTCTTACTGTTGATTAGCCAGTCTGCACAAGCAGAGCTTGATTTCCTGGGGCAAATTGGTCTTCATGGTGGTGGCGATAATATTGTCACTGCCCTGTTTACTGATGGCTCATCGGAAGATATTAAGGCCGGAGAGTTTCTATCGATCGATCTGGGAATGGCCTGGGATATGGGTATACTGGAAGGTCGTATTACCGGAGGTTGGAAATACGATACTATCACTGCATCAAATGGTGATCTGGATTTTACACGTTATACCAGTCAGGCCTTGCTTTTATTTGCAGCAGGTGACTGGCGTTTTGGTGGCGGAGCCGCTTATCATTTTGGGATAAAACTGGACGGTAGTGGTGTCGCATCCGGCGCTGATGCTAATTATGATAATGCCCTGGGCTACGTGGCAGAGATTGATTACTATTTTAGTGAACAGGCTTACTTCGGTATTCAGTACCTCAATATTGAATACGATCGGAATACTGATTTTGGCCAGACTGCCGCGACCTTTGATGGAAGTTCGGTTGGTATTGTCTTTGCCGGTCGTTGGTAAACAACAAGCTAATTATTTAAAAGCGCCTGTCTGCTGTCAGGCGCTTTTTTTATGCGCTGCGCTTTTGTTTGCCCGGCATTTTTTTATTTTTCAGAGTTCCGGCTTTTTCAAGTATGGGTTTCAGGTATTGACCTGTATAAGAAGCTTTATGTCGCGCAACCTGTTCCGGTGTTCCCGTGATAAGTATCTGTCCGCCCTTGTGGCCACCTTCCGGCCCCAGGTCTATAATCCAGTCACAGGTTTTAATCACATCGAGGTTGTGTTCAATGATTACGATGGTGTTTCCGTGATCGCGTAATCGGTGCAAGACCTGTAGTAATTGTTCAATATCGTGGAAGTGTAGTCCTGTTGTAGGCTCATCGAGAATATAAAGTGTCTTGCCAGTATCACGTTTTGATAACTCCCGTGACAGTTTAATCCTCTGCGCCTCACCGCCGGATAATGTCGTTGCGTTCTGACCAAGGCGAATATAGCTTAGCCCAACATCGATTAACGTTTGTAATTTGCGTTTTACGACGGGCACGGCAGAGAAGAAGTCGAGAGCATCCTCAACGGTCATGTTAAGCACTTCGTATATATTTTTACCTTTATAACGAATCTCAAGTGTTTCCCTGTTATAGCGTTTACCTTTACATATGTCACAGGGCACATAAATGTCTGGCAGGAAATGCATTTCAACCTTTAAAACACCATCACCCTGACAGGCCTCACAGCGCCCACCTTTGACATTGAAACTGAATCTTCCGGGAGTATAGCCACGTGAACGTGCCTCCTGGGTTCCTGAAAACAGTTCCCGAATGGGTGTAAATAATCCGGTATAGGTGGCAGGATTGGATCGTGGTGTACGACCGATGGGGCTTTGATCGATATCGACGATCTTGTCGAACTGATCCAGGCCTTCAATCTTATCGTGTTCAGCCGGTTCCTCACTTGCGCCATTAATTTCTTTAGCGGCACTTTTGTATAGAGTGTCGTTGATTAAAGTGGATTTTCCAGAACCTGAAACGCCGGTAATGGCAGTCATTAACCCAACCGGAATAGACACGTCGACATCTTTGAGATTGTTTCCGCGCGCACCGAAAATAGTTAGCTGGCGATCGGGCTGCATTTTGTTCCTGATTTCGGGAACATGGATTTGTTTCCTTCCTGACAGGTATTGCCCCGTTAATGACGCTGTATTCTTGATGATTTCTTCTGGCTTACCCTGTGCAACGATCTGACCACCGTGTACACCTGCCCCTGGACCGATATCCACCACATGATCAGCGGTCATAATGGCTTCTTCATCATGTTCAACCACGATGACAGTATTACCGAGATCACGTAGATAAGTGAGGGTGTTGAGTAAACGAGTGTTATCTCTCTGGTGAAGGCCAATCGAGGGTTCATCTAGGATATACATCACACCCACCAGGCCGGCACCAATCTGGCTGGCAAGACGAATACGTTGTGCTTCACCACCGGATAGAGTGTCGGCACTGCGGCTAAGGGTTAAGTATTCAAGGCCAACATTCACCAGAAAATTCAGTCGCTCATTAATTTCCTTCACGATTTTTTGGGCAATTTCACCACGTCGACCAGGTAGATCGAGTTCTTCAAAAAATTGCTTGGCATGTTCAATGGGTAATTCGGTGATTTCCGGCAAGGTGTTGTTGTCGACATAGACGTGTC
Source organism: Thioalkalispiraceae bacterium (assembly GCA_050118115.1). GTDB lineage: Bacteria > Pseudomonadota > Gammaproteobacteria > UBA6429 > Thiohalophilaceae > SZUA-24. The sequence continues at coordinate 876 of JASFLL010000339.1, read as the reverse complement.
TTGCCGCCAGGTTTAGTCGAGTACCCTTGCATTCCGGGCAGTGTTGATGCGACAGGTATTTGGAAAGTTCTTCGCGTACGGCGTTCGATTCAGTTTCACGAAAACGCCGCATCATGTTCGGAATTATCCCTTCGAAGGGCTGGGTCTTGGCATACTTGCTACCGCGGTCGTTGAAGTAGGTAAACTTGATTTCTTCATCGCCGCTACCATGCAGGATAACTTCACGAATCTTTTTCGGCAGTTTGTTAAAGGGTTTATCCATGTCAAATCCGTAATGCTTGCTTAAGGAAGTCAGCATCTGGAAGTAGTACATATTGCGTTTATCCCAACCGCGTATTGCCCCCGCACCTAAACTTAGCTCAGGCTGGGCAACAACCCGGTTCGGATCGAAATACTGTTTAATCCCCAGGCCATCACAGCTGGGACAGGCGCCTGCCGGGTTGTTGAAGGAAAATAAGCGGGGTTCGAGTTCGGTAATCGAATAGCCACAGGTCGGGCAGGCAAAACGGGCCGAGAAGATCATGTCCTCCCGTTCACCATCCATAAATGAGATACGACAACGATCCTCTGCCAGCTGCAAGGCTGTCTCAAGAGAATCCGCCAGTCGCTGCTTGATATCTTCGCGTACCTTAAAGCGATCGACAACAACTTCAATGGTGTGTTTGCGGCGCAGATCCAGGTCGGGTGGATCATCCAGTTCATAGACCTCGCCATCAATACGGGCGCGGATAAATCCTTCAGCACGTAACTGGTTGAAGACCTGCACATGCTCGCCCTTGCGATCCTCGATCACCGGGGCGAGTAACATCAACCTGGTACCTTCCGGCAACAACATGATCTGATCGACCATCTGGCTGACCGTTTGTGCGTCCAGGA
>JASFLL010000338.1:0-3318 GCA_050118115.1 Thioalkalispiraceae bacterium | reverse complement strand
GTACTGCTAACCGGTCAAAAGGCCCCTCACCTGGTCCCGGCCGACTGGGTGCGGCAAATGAAGCCGGGGAGTGTCATTATCGATGTCGCGGTCGACCAAGGAGGCTGCATCGAGACCACCCGTCCCACCAGTTATGCGGACCCCACCTTTGTCTGGGAGCAGGTGGTCCATTTCGGCGTCACCAATATGCCAGGCGCGGTTCCCAGAACGGCCTCCCAGGCATTGTCGGCGGCGCTGGTGCCGTATATCCTGCGACTCGCAGAGGCTGGCTGGGAACAGCAGCCTGACTTGCAGGCCGGTATCAACGTCCGTGCCGGCCAGATTGTCCATCCGGCATTGCAAAGCGCGTGATAAAAATATAAAGTTCCTTAAATATTATTATCTTATATAACTTTTCTAAACTGATTGCTTAATTAAATTTTGGCCCACGCAAAACGAAACAAGACACTGGAAAAGCCACCACTGGCCGATCACCTGGTCCGCGGCATCAAGGAAGGGACACTGCTGATTTTCCTTTTCGTGGCAGTCTACCTGTTGCTGACCCTGGTAACCTACCACGCTGCCGATCCCGGCTGGACCCACAGTGGCCGTGCCGATGGCCATGTGGCCAACCTGGGGGGCCCCTTTGGTGCCTGGTTTGCCGATATTTTCTACACCCTGTTTGGCTATCCTGCCTACCTGTTTCCCCTGATGGTCGCCTACAGTGGCTGGCTGCTGTACCGGGGTCAGCAGGCCCATAAGCCTTTTGATATACGCGGCCTGATGCTGCGTACCCTGGGTTTTGTCCTGACCCTGGGGGCAGGCTGTGCCCTGGCCAGCCTGCATGACAGCAGCCTCACCAGCCCATTACCGGTGGGGGCAGGCGGTATCCTGGGGGATGTAATCGGCAAGGGCATGGAGACGGTTTTCAACTTTCTCGGTGCCACCTTGCTGCTGCTGGCGCTGTTTTTCGCCGGTATGACCCTGTTCACCCATCTCTCGTGGCTGTGGCTGATGGACAAGCTGGGCGAGTTGACCCTGAAACTATTCTCCTGGGTCCGCCAGGGCTCTAGCTGGCTGCAGGAATGGATGATTGCCCGTCGACAAAAGCGTGAACGCGAAACCACATTCCAGGTGAAGACTGAAAAGCAGAAGGCCAGGGCAGAGACACGGGTCGCCCCGGTAATTACCCCGCCAGTTAAAAAGCCACAGGTGAGCCAGCGTGTCCAGCGTGAACGCCAGGTACCCCTGTTTAATATCGACAGCAATACCGAACTGCCACCCCTGGCCCTGCTGGACGAGCCCGAGGTCAATGTCCACCAGATGTCCAAGGAGGCACTGGAACATGTCTCGCGCCAGGTGGAACTGAAACTGGCCGACTTCGGGGTCGAGGTCGAGGTGGTGGCCGTTCAGCCCGGCCCGGTCATTACCCGTTACGAGCTACAGCCGGCCGCCGGGGTCAAGGTGTCGCAGATCACCAATCTCGCCAAGGATTTGGCCCGCTCCCTGTCCGCCATCAGCGTGCGCGTAGTGGAGGTGATCCCAGGCAAGACCACCATCGGCATCGAGATCCCTAACGAAGAACGCGAGGTGGTACGCCTCATCGACAACCTCAAGTCCAAGCAGTACGAGGAGGCCAAATCACCCCTGACTCTGGCCCTGGGCAAGGACATCAGCGGCGTGCCCATGGTGGCCGACTTGGCCAGGATGCCGCACCTGCTGGTGGCGGGCACCACCGGGGCCGGGAAATCGGTGGCCCTGAATGCTATGATCCTGAGCCTGTTGTATAACGCCCAGCCCAAGGATGTGCGTTTAATCCTGATCGACCCCAAGATGCTGGAACTATCGGTGTACGACGACATTCCCCACCTGCTGGCACCGGTAGTCACCGACATGAAAGAGGCCGCCAATGCCCTGCGTTGGTGTGTGGCCGAAATGGATCGCCGTTACCGACTAATGGCCGCCACCAAGGTGCGCAACATCGCCGGCTTTAACAAGCGGGTCGAAGAGGCTAAAGCCAAGGGCAAACCATTGCTGGACCCACTGCACCCGGCCGACAGCGAAGAGCCGGCCCCGGAACTTAATCCACTACCATTTATTGTGGTCGTCGTTGATGAGTTGGCCGACATGATGATGGTGGTTGGCAAAAAGGTCGAAGAGCTAATCGCCCGCCTGGCACAAAAGGCTCGTGCCTCGGGGATACATCTGATCCTGGCCACCCAACGTCCCTCGGTGGATGTGCTGACCGGTCTGATCAAATCCAATATTCCAACCCGTATCGCCTTTCAGGTGTCATCAAGAGTCGACTCGCGGACCATTCTGGATCAGATGGGCGCCGAACAATTGCTCGGTCACGGTGATATGCTCTACCTGCCACCAGGCACCGCGGTACCTATTCGTGTACATGGGGCCTTTGTGGATGACCAGGAAGTGCATAACGTGGTCGACTACCTCAAGGCCAAGGGCAAACCGCAGTATGAAGATTCGGTGCTGGAAGGACCGACGGAAGCGGAACCCGGTAGCCCCGAGGCCATGGCCGAGGATACTGAAAGCGATCCGCTATACGACCAGGCGGTTCGCATTGTCACCGAGACCCGCAAGGCCTCTATCTCCGGTGTGCAACGCCGACTCAAGATCGGTTACAACCGCGCCGCGCGTATGGTCGAGGCCATGGAGGCCTCGGGCATTGTCGGACCACTGGAATCCAACGGCAGTCGCGAAGTCATCGCACCGCCACCACCCAAAGACTAAACGAATATGTTACGCAGCCTGTTATTTATTATATTAGTGTCACTCTGCAACACGACCTTTGCAAAAACATTGCAGGATCACTTCAGCCGCATGGTCACCTGGCAGGCTGACTTTGTGCAGACCGTGGTTAACAACGACACCCAGACCACCACCAAGAGCCAAGGCAAACTGTGGCTGTTGCGCCCGGACCGTTTTCGCCTGGAGTACCTCAAGCCTTACAAACAACTCTATGTCGCTGATGGCATCCAGCTGTGGTTTTATGATGAAGACCTGGAGCAGGTCACGGTCAAGCCACAGGAACATTCCCTGGACCAGACACCGGCCATGATCCTGAGTCAACCAAAGGCCTTATCAAGCAGTTATACAATCACTTCTCAACAAAAGGGCGAGCGACTGAGTTACACGCTTAAACCGAAAAAGGCCGATACCGGCTTTGATCACATTGTTTTAGTCTTTAAAAACGAGCAGCTGGCCGAGATGCACATGTACGACCATTTCGCTCAACGCACTTCGTTGATCTTCAGCCATGCCCAACGCAATCACAAAGTCCCAGCCAAAACATTTCAATTTACGCCACCGCCCAACGTG
>JASFLL010000337.1:0-3321 GCA_050118115.1 Thioalkalispiraceae bacterium | reverse complement strand
AAACGCAACGCAGCCCTGGAGCAAGATCCCTATTATCTATTTATATGCAACGTACTTGACGCAGCAGATTCGTGTGGTTTCAAACTGCCGTTTACCCTGGATAGTGCTGCGAAACACGTTTATGAAAGAACAAGACACACCAGTCAGTTAGCCAGACTGTTAGAAAAACAGGAAAGCTAACTCTCGCCTTTAGTCTTAGTTAAGGATAATCGCTCGGCCTCTCTTCCTTGCTCACGGGAATCAAGTGCTTACGATCGACTTTCAGGGCAAGCACCATGCTGCTGGCAACAAATACGGATGAATAAGTACCGACTACGATACCAATGATCAGAGCGATAGCAAACGGCTGAATAAGGTCGCCGCCCCAGAAAAACATCGCAATCAATACCAGTAAGGTAGTAAATGAGGTCATCATGGTACGCGACAGGGTTTGATTCAGGGATGTATTCGTAATTTGCAGGGTCGTGCCCTTACGCATTTTTCTAAAATTCTCACGGATACGATCATAGACCACGATGGTATCATTGAGGGAGTAACCAATCACGGCCAGCAGCGCAGCAAGCACCGTTAAGTCAAAATTCCATTGGAAAAATGAAAAGAAGCCCAGGGTTATAAAAACGTCGTGGATCAAGGCTATGATTGCTCCCAGGGCAAAACGCCATTCAAAACGAAGCATGACATAAATCAGAATACCGCCAATCGCAATTAACATTGCGATACCGCCATCATCACGTAGTTCGGCACCAACCTTGGCACCCACAAATTCCCGACGTCGAACATCGAGCTTTTCACCCGCCTCATCATCGAGTATCTGGAGTACCTTGTCACTGACTTGTACCTTAGAAGTATTCTCTTTTTCAGAGATACGAATCGTCACCACTTTACCCGTCGGACCAATTTGCTGAACAACGGCATCATCAAAACCCTTTTCGCTGAGCGTTGAGCGAATAGATTCGACTTTAACTTCTTTTGGATAACCAACTTCCAGCAGGATACCTCCCTTAAAATCGAGCCCCAGGTTCAACCAGTATACTGACAGGGAAATAATCGCACTGATAAACAGGGTAAGTGAGAGTGCGAGGGCAAACTTACGTTTACCTATAAAGTCAAAATTCGGTTCTTTGGAAAATATGCGCATGGCTTGGTTTTCTCTTTATTTAAATCGACAACTTGGTCAGTTTCCTGGTACCAACGACCAGGTTGATAATCGCGCGAGTCCCCATGATCGCGGTAAACATCGAAGTTGCGATACCGATTGATAGTGTCGTGGCAAAACCCTTGACCGGCCCAGTACCAAATACAAACAGGACGATAGCCGCGATCAAAGTGGTAATATTCGCATCAAAAATAGTTGAAAAGGCCTTTTCATAGCCGGCATTGATACTGGCCTGTGGCGTATTTCCGATTTTGAGTTCCTCGCGTATTCGTTCGAAGATCAGGACGTTGGCATCCACCGCCATGCCCACGGTTAATACGATACCGGCGATTCCCGGTAAGGTAAGCGTGGCCTGGAACATGGATAATATCGCAACGATCAATATCAGGTTTGCAACCAGGCCGATATTGGCCACCAGCCCAAACCCTCGATACCAGATCAGCATTAACACCACCACCAGGGCAAAGCCAATCACTACTGATTCGATACCCTTTTCAATATTTTCTGCGCCAAGGCTTGGCCCGACTGTACGTTCCTCGACAATTTCGATGGGCGCCGCCAGGGCACCGGCACGTAATAATAAAGCCAGCTTGGTCGATTCATCACGACTCAAACCAGTGATCTGAAATCGTTTTGAGAATAAACCCTGGATCGTGGCCAGCGAGATGACTTCTTTTCGTTCCTTTTTGACCGGGACCATTTTCCCGTCTTTTTTCACTACATCCTTTTCATATTCAATGAAGACCACACCCATACGCTTGCCAAGATTCTTACGCGTATTATCTTTCATGATATTGGCACCGGTACTGTTCAGAGTAACGGAGACCGCCGGCTGGCCATTTTGATCAGAGGTAGCCGTTGCATGAACAATGTCCTGGCCGGTAATGATGATCTTGTTCTTGAGTAAAACCGGTCGCCCGGAATCACGCATCTTATATAATGTTGCACCGATGGCCTTACCTGCCATGGCATCCTGGACGGTATAACTGGTGGACTCCATACGGAATTCGAGACTGGCCGCCGCAGTTAGCACATCCATTAACTCATCACTATTCTGTATTCCCGGAAATTCGGCAACTATCCGGCTGTCGCCCTGGCGGACGATCACGGGTTCCATCAGTCCCTGGTACTTGTCATCGATTCGTTTTTTCAGAACCGTAATGATCTGGCTAATGGTATTGCTGCGATGTTCTTCGAGTTTTGCTTCTTTAATCTCCGCCTTGATGTAATAGTTCTGACCACTCTCGAAAGTCGTGTATTTGAGGTCTGAGACACGATGGCGAATTAAACCCAGTACTTCATCGCGTTTACCCGCATCTTTGTACTTGAGCTCTATGGCGTGATCCTTGATTAGCATCGAGCGAGCCCGTAGTTTTTTATCGCGGTTATCCTTGAAGTAATCAAATATGTCGTTTTTATAGCGTTCCAGTTGCTGCTGGAAAGCTGATTCCATATCGATCTCGATTAAGAAGTGCAGACCACCTCGCAAGTCCAGTCCCATGTACATGGGCAGTGCATTAATTGCTTTCAGGAATTCGGGGGTGGTACGTGCATAGTTAAGCGCTACGACATAATTCGGACCCAGCATATCCTGTAACGTAGCCTTTGCAGACTGACGTACCTTCTCATCGTTGAAACGAATCAGGGCCCTGTCTTCATTAATTACCGCCGACTTGTACTGGATACCACTGTCTTTGAGCGTCGACTCAATCCGTTTGAGAGTGTCATCGTTCACCGTTACATGACGATTACCTGCAATTTGTAAGGCAGGGTCATCGAAGTAAAGGTTGGGTGCCGCATAGAGCACACCCACAATTAAAATTACCAGTATAAGTATATACTTCCAGGCAGGATATCGATTCATTTCGTTAGTTCTTTATCTGATATTATTTTTATGCTGCTAAGAGATTTGCTATCAACCGTAGAATTTATTCCTTTTCGGCTGCCTTCAGACTTCCCTTAGGCAATACAGTAGACACAGCATTGCGTTGAATTCTGACTTGAACATTGTCGGCAATTTCAACTGTCATATACTGCTCGCTGACTTCCACAATTTTACCAAGAATACCGCCATTGGTAACAATCTCATCGCCCTTACCAATCGCTTCGACCATCTTACGATGCTCTTTGGCGCGCTTTTGTTGTGGACGGATAAGAAGGAAATA
>JASFLL010000336.1:0-3330 GCA_050118115.1 Thioalkalispiraceae bacterium | reverse complement strand
TCGCTACAGTCACTCCAAGCAAATGCTGGAGAGTCGGATTTCCAGCCTGTTTGGTGGCCGTATTGCAGAAGAGCTTATTTTCGGGCCGGAAAGCGTAACGACTGGTGCCTCGAACGATATTCAACGTGCCACAGAAATTGCACACAATATGGTTACCAAGTGGGGCCTGTCGAAGCTTGGTCCATTAACTTATGGTGAAGACGAAGGTGAAGTCTTCCTGGGTCACTCGGTCACACAGCACAAGAATGTATCGGATGGCACAGCTAATGCTATCGATGAAGAGGTGCGTGCGATCATTGATCGTAACTACCAGCGTGCTGACAAAATTCTGAAAGAAGATATGGATAAGCTGCATGCCATGGCCGAAGCCTTGATAAAGTATGAGACCATCGACAGTGATCAGATTAAGGATATCATGGATGGCAAAACTCCCCGTCCACCCGATGGCTGGGATGAACAGGAGCCTACAGGCGGTGGTTCAGCAAGCAGCGGCTCGACGAGTACGGACAAGAAGGGCGGTAAGATTGGCGGTCCAGCTTCTGAACACTAACACTTAAGCCGCTGAAGCGGTGCTGGCTTCGTTAAAAGCATGTTCGCCATTCGTTACTGTCATCGTCTGCTTGATCGACTTAAGTAGAATTGAAGTATGCGCCTCGTGAAAACGGGGCGTTTTATTTTTTTAAGAAATGAAATTTAAAAATCGAAATCTTGATCTCAGCAAACCCCGGGTCATGGGTGTTCTGAATGTCACTCCGGATTCATTCTCTGATGGCGGCCGCTTCACGAATATTAACTCTGCCTTGCAACAGGCTCGAAGCATGGTCGATGAGGGTGCTGCTATCATCGATATAGGCGGGGAATCAACCCGTCCCGGTGCACAGGCAGTGGATGCGCAAACTGAACTGGATCGCGTTATCCCGATTATTGAACGGATTGCTGGTGAATTGGATGTTATTATTTCAATTGATACCAGCAAAGCAACTGTCATGCAGCATGCGATCGATGCGGGGGCTCACATGATCAATGATGTGGCCGGCCTGCGTGGCGAGAATGCATTAACAACAGCAGCAGAACTGCAGGTACCTGTTTGTGTCATGCATATGAAAGGTGAGCCACGTACAATGCAGGCAGCACCCGATTACCAGGATGTCGTGGCTGAAGTCATAGATTTTCTGGCTAGCCGTAAGCAGGCTTGCCTGGATGCCGGTATTGGTGGGGATCAGATTATTCTTGATCCGGGGTTTGGTTTTGGTAAAACCGTTCAGCATAACCTTGAAATAATGCGCGGACTGCCGATAATTATGGAGTTAAATAGCCCCATCTTGCTAGGCGTCTCACGGAAGTCCACAATAGGAGCGATACTGGATAGGCCAGTCGAACAACGCCTGTATGGTAGCCTGGCGTTAGCCAGTTTGGCTAGCTGGTTTGGGGTAAAGATTATTCGCGCTCACGATATCAGAGCAACCGTTGATGCGCTGGAAACAGTGTATGCAGTCCAGCAATCATAATTGGGGAATGATAAATAGATATGTCTAGAAAATATTTTGGAACGGATGGTGTGCGTGGTCGTGTTGGACAATATCCGATATCGCCAGATTTTATGATGAAATTGGGCTGGGCGGCCGGTAAAGTTTTTGCAGGAAACAATGGTGATAAAGTTGTTATAGGAAAAGATACGCGTATATCCGGCTATATGTTCGAGTCAGCGCTCGAATCTGGTTTGTCAGCTGCGGGTGTAGATAGTTTACTACTCGGTCCAATGCCAACACCTGCTATTGCTTATTTGACTCGCACGTTACATGCCAATGCAGGTATTGTGATTAGTGCCTCACACAATCCTTACTTCGACAACGGCATCAAGTTCTTTTCTGCTCAGGGAACCAAGTTACCCGATGAAGTAGAGTTGGAAATTGAGGCGATGCTTGAAAAGCCGCTCAAATGTAATGATTCTGCTGAGTTAGGCAAGGCCGTGCGTATCAATGATGCTGAAGGTCGTTATATTGAGTTTTGCAAAAGCGCTGTCCCCTTTGCCACGAACCTGAAAGATTTGAGAATTGTGGTTGATTGTGCAAATGGGGCGACTTACAAGGTAGCCCCCAGTGTCTTCGAGGAACTCGGCGCCGAGGTGATCCCAATCGGTACAGATCCCGATGGACTAAATATTAATGAAGATTGCGGTTCCACCAAGCCAGAGTCACTACGCAATACTGTATTAGAAACGCGAGCGGATATTGGTATTGCCCTGGATGGTGATGGAGATCGACTTATCATGGTTGATCACACGGGCAGGATTATCGATGGGGATGAACTTTTATATGTGATTACCCATGATCGTGTTCGCCGTTCCATGATGAGTGGTGGCGTGGTCGGGACCTTGATGACCAATCTCGGTTTTGAACATGCCCTGGAACGTTTGCAGGTGCCATTCATCCGGGCCAAGGTGGGTGACCGTTATGTTATGGAACAACTCCAGGCCAATGACTGGTACCTGGGGGGTGAATCCTCTGGCCATATTATCTGCCTCGATCGCACCACGACCGGGGATGGCATAATCTCAGCCCTGCAGGTGGTCTCAGCTATTGTTGAATCGGGGCGTACTCTCAATGACCTGGTGACGGGGACTGGCATGACCAAATATCCCCAGACGCTAGTCAATGTCGAGATGTCTGAGCGGATCGATATTGACCAGGATGAGACAATCCAGGCCGCGGTACGTGATGCCGAGTCTGTATTGGCTGAAACCGGCAGGGTTCTCTTACGCCCATCCGGTACTGAACCTCTGATACGGGTTATGGTCGAAGGACAGGATGACAGCCAGGTGCAGCGGGTTGCCCGGGAGTTGGCAGAGGTTGTGAGAAGCACCGTCAACGGATAAATATCTCATTATTAGCTCAGCAGTCCGGTTTTACGAAAAACTGGTGCGCTGACAGCATCTTACAGCTGAGTTTTTCGCGAATTTTCCACTCCCAATTGATTTATTCGGCGGCTAACGGTAAGCTTGCGCGCTCTTAAAAGTACATGCTGACGATGAATTGGGGAAGAATATGCGCACAATCTTGATTGCCGGAAACTGGAAAATGAATGGCTCGCGGGCCAGTATCAAGGCCTTACTCGACGGTCTCAAGGCCGGTATTGGTAACGTCAGCAATGCCAAAATGGCAGTTTGTGCACCTTCTATATATATAGCTGATGTTGCGCAACAGTTAGCTGGTACTGATATTACCTGGGGAGCCCAGGATGTGAGCACCGAGGCCAGCGGTGCCTATACCGGTGAAATCGCAGCATCGATGATTAAGGATTTCGATTGTAGCTATGTCATCGTCGGGCATT
>JASFLL010000335.1:0-3342 GCA_050118115.1 Thioalkalispiraceae bacterium | reverse complement strand
AAACAGGTTTACGTTTTTCCTGGCATTGATTGTCAACCGGATTACTTGCTACCACCGCTGCTACACCGGCAAACTTTTCTGGTATTTCCATTGCCAGTCGAATGACCATATTGCCACCATTTGAAGTACCAGTGGCATAGATCCGTGAATGATCAATGGGATACTGATGGTTAATCGCATCAATGAGTTTTACGGTGAACTTGACGTCGTCGGTCTTCGGATTTGTCTGGGAATCGGCACGACAGTCATTCCAGCCGCGCTTGTTATCCGAACCTTTCTCACCATTGGGGATGGCAATCAGGAAGTTGTTCTGTTTTGCCAGTTCCAGCCAGCGTTTATAGGGTGCCTTCTTGCCGTTTGCGCCCGTCATGACATCCGAACTGCCAAAATGGCCGTGGTAAAGGATTACCAGTGGTCGTTTCTCACTACTGGCATTGGGAATATACAGGTCATAGTGACGTTCCAGCCCATCCATTTTGAGTACCAGGTCCTGCTGTAGTTTAGCGAAAGTTGTGGGAGCAACTGAGATTAAACTACATACGATTATCCATTTCACAATTTTCATTCTGATATAATCCCGGGTTGTTGTGCTTATTATTCTTTTCTAGCATAGATGAACATATGCTGAATGGCGAAAATTATATACCTAACTGGAATTTTGGGGTATAACAGCGCAGCTTTTTTTTACTTGCGAGATTACCTGTTTGAATACATCGCTTCTGACCCATGGTCGTGGTCCCTTTGATGGTGATGTCTTTTCCCGAATTGTCGAGGCCCTGTTTCAGGACGGCTACATCATTCTGAATGGCCTGTTCTCTGACGAACAGCTTCAAGGTCTATTTATCGACATCAAGCAGACCGATAGTCGTAATTTCCATCCCGCAGGAATTGGGCGAGATCAAACTCACCAGCTAAACCGGTTTGTGCGTCGCGATCGGATTTACTGGCTGGAAACAGACTATGTGCCAGCCCAGTTTTATCTGGACTGGTCTGAGCAGTTGCGTCAGCGTCTGAACCGCGAGTTGTTTCTTGGTCTGTTTGATTTTGAGTGCCATTACGCCCATTATCCAACCGGGGCTTTTTACAAGCGACATAGGGATGCTTTCAGGGGTTTCTCGAACCGTCGTTTGAGTTCGATATTGTATCTGAATCCTGACTGGCAGCCTAACGATGGAGGTGAACTGGTTCTTTATGGCAGGGATGAAAATGTAGTACTAGAAACGGTGTTACCGACGTTCGGTACCACAGTGTTATTCCTGAGTGAGGATTTTCCCCATGAAGTTTTGCCAGCAAGCCGATCTCGTTACAGCCTGACGGGTTGGTTCAGGGTTAACAATACCAATAGCCTAAACCTGGATCCGCCACAATAAATGCGGTGAGATATTGCCTGGTTACCAGCATGATTTCTTCTCTCTTAGAAATCACTGGTAATGGACCAATCACTTTTTCTAACCCTTACAATTTATTCATTATCATTACCATTGCGTGCCCAGTCGGTACCTGCGCTGACCAGAAACATAGTGATTTCATAGCCTGACGCGATACCACCGTTTGCAACGCTCCATGCTACTGATGAACGCTCATCATCACAGCCCCTGGTTACAACAACTACTAATTTTTTTGAGTCTGACATTTTTATCCCCTCGCTTTTTTGTTGAACAATAATTGTGTATTTACAGGTAATGACGCGCGGGGATACAGATAGGTCCTGAAAAATTGAAATAATTTTAAAAAATTAAAAAAACGCTCAACTATATATAGTTAAGTGAGCAGTACTTCGTCCTTCTGTTAGTGTCTGGCCCATTCATGAGGTGGCGGTATTGCTGTTGCTGAACCATTTGTCCCACACAGGCCAGGGTTGGTTAAATGTCACTTAGTTTTAGCCAGGTATTCTAACCTGTTGTATTTCTTTGTAAAAAAAAGAATGAACCTGGGGCTTGAAATATTTAATTCTGACTATAATAATCAAGTATTCCTGAGAGCAATAAGGAGGAAAAAAATGAACATTCCAGAACGTGATGGTGACGGTTATCTGGTCGATATGAATGCCTGGACCCCGGAAATTGCCCGTGCCATGGCTGAAGAGGACGGACTTCAGCTCGATGATGAGCAGTGGGAACAAATTAAAAAGGCACGCGAGTATTATGAAGAATACAGCGTGGTGCCACCGATCCGTAAATTTTCCAAATATATCAAGGCCGATCAAAAAGAGATGTTTAAAAAATGGATGACCGGTCCGATGAAGCCCATAACAAAATATGGTGGTTTACCCAAACCTACCGGATGTGTATAGCAACCAGGCCCGGTCAAAAGATCGGGCTTTGTTTTTTAAAAAAGATTAAGCCATGTGGCAACATACGGGTACACATCGTCCTGTTTTTGCAATTGAACCACAACCGGGACAGGAGTCAGTTTGGGATTATCCCCGGCCACCCATGATCACAATGGACACTCGGCTGGTTTTAGTCATGTATAAAGACATAACAATTGCTGAAACCAGGCAGTGTTACAAAGTCATGGAAACGGCAAGTCCACCTACGTTTTATATACCACCCGAAGATATTGATTTTCGCTACCTGGTTGAGAATACAAATTCGTCTTTTTGTGAATGGAAGGGGCAGGCCAGTTATTTTGACTTAAGTTATGAAACCGAGTTAGTCCAGAATATAGGCTGGTGTTATCGTCGACCTCTCCCAAGATTTGTACTGATTAAGGAGTACCTCTGTTTTTATCCTGCTAAACTCGAATGCTATATTGATAATATAAAAGTTAAGGCACAGGCAAGCCGGTTTTATGGTGGCTGGATTACTCCTGAAGTCATAGGTCCATTCAAAGGGGACCCGGGTACAGAGCTCTGGTAAAGTAAGTTATTACCCGTCAGTAAATGACAGGATCATCCATGTCCGGCTGACGACAAAGACAATATTCAACTGGTTCATCCTGATCCCGCCTTTGCTATTGTTGCTTTAAAAAACTACTATTCACACTTATTTGGTTTGTATAGATAACCAGTTAGTTTTTAAAGTGTGAACCAGAACAATTATTGGGTGAATTTTTAATTATCTATAGTGTATCCGGTCGAATAGAGTTTATACTATATTTAGAATCAAATACGGTTAGATACGGAGGGTTAGAATTGAAAGGAATCAAGTACATACTCCTACTGGTCTTTTTTCTGGTTAGTTACCCAGCGCTGGCTGAACTACCTGTTTATGGCACTGCTTCTGAAAGCAGGCAGGCCCAACAATACAAACCACCAAGAGGAAAAGCCCTGGTTTATATTTATCAGCCAGTTGGTACTCAAAGTATTTCTCCGACTATCTGGATCAATAATTATAAAAT
>JASFLL010000334.1:0-3344 GCA_050118115.1 Thioalkalispiraceae bacterium | reverse complement strand
TGCTGGATTTTAATCGTGATATCTGGACCTATATTTCTTTTGCTTATTTCAAGCAGAAGACCATCGCCGGCGAAGTAGGCTCTTCTACTATGCCGCATAAGGTAAATCCTATCGACTTTGAAAACTCGGAGGGTAATATTGGTATTGCTAATGCAATATTTGATCACCTCGCCCTCAAGTTGCCTGTTTCGCGCATGCAACGTGACCTGACAGACTCAACCGTACTCAGGAATCTTGGTGTTGGTATTGCGCATTGTCTAATTGCCTATCATTCAACACTTAGGGGTTTATCAAAGCTGGAAGTCAATGAATCTGCACTGCTCAATGATCTCGAAAACAACTGGGAAGTATTAGCTGAGCCAATTCAAACTGTAATGAGACGTTATGGCGTACCCGAACCTTATGAAAAACTCAAAACATTAACACGTGGTCAACGAATTACCCGAGAAAGCCTGCAGGCTTTTATCGATACACTTGAGATTCCTGATGAAGAAAAGCAACGATTGAAAGACTTAACCCCAGCTACATATACAGGCCTTGCCAAAGCACTGGCGGAATAAACATCGCTTTTATTGATATTTTTTGCTAAATCATGGCAAGGCCATATCCGGGAAAATACTGCCTGATCGCCGTTAAACTCGACTGGCAACCGTGTTCAGATCCTTTATAATTTGACTATGAGTGATAATGTAGAAAACAACTGGTCTGATCTTCAGCTCGGAGTAAATTCAGAGGATATTGTGGTTGAGACCAGTGATGAAAATCAGCAGTTGGCGATTCAGCTGGTTAGCCAGGCGCACCACAAAATCGATGTATTTACACGCGACCTCGACCCTCGCGTCTATGACAATGAAAATTTTATAGATGCGATCAGAAGTCTCGCGGTAAAAGACAATAAAGCAAGAATACGATTCCTGGTTGTCGAGCCTGACAAGGCTATCAAACTCGGACACCGGCTTCTGGAGTTATCACGCAGGTTAACCAGCACTTTGGAAATTCGCAGAGTACATGAAGATTACAGTGCAAATCCTGAAAGTTATCTTGTTGTCGATAGTCGTGGCTTAATTCACAGAAAGCTAGCAAGTCGCTATGAGGGCATTGCCAACTTCAACAACCCTTCTGAGGCGACCAACCTTGTCCATCACTTTAACGAGGTTTGGGAGCACAGTTACCCTGAGCTGGATTTTAAACGACTGTATATTTAAATGAAAAAGCTAATTGCACTTGTGTTGTTCCTGGTCTCCACCAATCTCTGGTCGGCCATGATCATAGAAACTATTCAATTGCAGCACCGTCCTACTGATGAAGTTATCCCGATAATTCAACCTATGCTTGCTCCTGATGCGAAAATCACCGGAACAGGTTATAAATTAATTATCAAAAGCACGCCTGAAAACCTCAGCCAGATTAAATCTCTTTTAAAAGAAATTGACGTTAATCAAAACCTGTTGCGTATTTACGTATCTTTAGGCAGACCAATCAATGGCACTCAAAGTAGCGGCAGGCAAAGCAGCCGAACAGAAACACACGCTTCAGTTTCCGCAAAAGCTGAAAACGATAGTGCCACTGTCACAATCGGGACACCCAATTCAAAGCCTGAAAGCGAAATCTCGTTGGCTGACAAACAAAATAAACTTGATGCGCGTATCTACCAGACCGAGCAGAATACAGACAAACCAGGCGTCCAGGTAATGTCTGTGTCAGAAGGCTATTGGGCAAATATTTCGACGGGACAAGCCATACCCATTACGACCAGAACACGAAATTCCGATGGCACAGTAACCGAAACAATTACCTACCAGCAAATCATGTCGGGTTACCAGGTAAGGCCGCAAATTCATGGCAATCAAGTCACGCTTACGATACGGCCATATCAACAGTCTTCCGCCAAGAATAACGCAACATTCGATACAACAGAAATGCAAACCACCCTGACAGGAAATCTTGGTAAATGGCTATTTATCGGCAGTACAAATCAGGAAGAAAACCTGAATAATTCCGGGATAACATACCAGACACAAATCAGATCGACCGACGTCAACGAGGTGTGGGTAAAAGTAGAACGACCCTGATATGCAAAAACCAGAAAATAAACTTCATTACGAAATAATTCCGCTAAAACCTGAAGCTCATATTTTTCAGGTTATTCTGAAAATTGATGAGCCAGACCCTCACGGTCAGATTCTCTGGTTACCAGCCTGGATCCCGGGCAGTTACATGATCCGCGATTTCGCAAAAAATATTATTTCAATTTCAGCTGCTTGCAAAAAAAAGAGTATAGTCATACAGAAACAGGACAAGCAAACATGGCTTTGTCAACCATGTGATGGTCCTCTGACAGTCACATACAGCATCTATGCATGGGACATGTCAGTCAGAACCGCTCACCTTGACACCACACATGCTTTTTTTAATGGCAGCAGCGTATTTCTGGCGGTTAAGGGACAGGAAGATCTTTCTCATAGTGTGAACATTAAATTGCCCAGGGGCAAACACTATTCATCCTGGCGTGTTGCAACGACATTACCCAGACGTGATACAGAATTATTTTCGCCAGGCTCCTATCATGCACAAAACTACGAGGAGTTAATCGATCACCCGGTCGAGATTGGTGCCTTTATCGAACTAAATTTTGATTTGGAGAACATAACACATCATATTGTTATTACCGGCAAACAACATGCCGATCTGGAAAGATTGCGCAGTGATGTGAAGAGCATCTGCCGCACCCATATTAAAATGTTTGGTGAACTTCCTGATATAAAAGAGTATATGTTTCTATTAACAGTTGTGGGTAATGGTTATGGAGGCCTCGAACATAGAAGTTCGAGCGCTTTGATTTGCAATCGCAAAGACTTGCCAGCGAAACACATGACTCAGCCTTCAGATGACTATATAAATCTCCTTGGCCTGTTTAGTCACGAGTATTTTCATACCTGGAATGTCAAACGTATTAAACCCGCATCCTTCATCCCGTATTCACTCACACATGAGTCCTATACTGAATTATTGTGGGCATTTGAGGGTATCACTTCTTACTATGACGAACTTGCATTAATTCGAAGCCAGACTATCGAGGAGAAAAACTACCTGGAATTGCTTGGCAAAAATATTACCCGTGTCTTGCGCACATCAGGCAGACAAAAACAAACTCTTATTGAGTCAAGCTTCGATGCCTGGACTAAATTTTACAAACAGGATGAAAACGCCCCGAACGCCATTGTCAGTTATTATGTAAAAGGTGGATTATTCGCCCTGGCTTTAGATCTCAAAATCCGAGAGCTAACTGATTACCGTAAATCACTAGATGATGTCATCCGGTCTTTATGGAGCGATTACGGGAA
>JASFLL010000333.1:0-3350 GCA_050118115.1 Thioalkalispiraceae bacterium | reverse complement strand
AGTAGTCTGGGACTTTATTTCATTTATATTACTGTTGCGCTCTATATTCTGAGAAAACTACAGATCAGGTTGCGTTTGTCCAGAGCTAAACATCCATCCCTGCGTGGACATTCCAAATTATCACGTCGGGTGGCGAAGTTGGTACCGTTTTACGAGTATTCAGAAGAGCGTTTTTTCAATAGCGATGGTGCCCCTCAATATATTACTGAGAAACGTCGCACAGGTTTTGAGCGTTTGGCGAAAACATTTCAAGAAGCCGCACCGATAACTATCGCAATGAGTGAGGCATTGGAGGAGGGTATTTCTGATGTATTATTCACCAATGCTTATCGTGTACCCTTCCAGTATCGAAATTATGTGCAAAAACACCTCAAACTGGGCATTTTGCTGGATACCTCGACAGGGACAAGAGTCAAAGACCTTGATGGAAACTGGTCCTATGATTTGACCGGTTCATACGGAGTCAATGTTTTTGGCTATGATTTCTACAAAGACTGTATGACCAGAGGATTTGATCGTGTCAAAGAGCTGGGACCTGTATTAGGTCCTTATCACCCCGTTATTGCTGAAAATGTCGCTATGCTGAAAACGATATCGGGGCAGGATGAAGTTTCTTTTCATATGTCAGGCACCGAGGCGGTCATGCAGGCGGTGCGACTGGCAAGATACCACACTGGGAAATCACATCTTGTGAGGTTTTGTGGCTCTTATCATGGCTGGTGGGATGGGGTACAACCCGGTATCGGTAATGATCGAAAAATTAATGACGTATACACCCTGAAAGACATAGATCAGGATACATTAAAAGTCTTACGCACTCGAAATGATATTGCCTGTGTCCTGATCAATCCTCTACAGGCCTTACACCCTAATGCCAATGCTCCGGGCGACGCAATGTTAATCAACAGCGAGCGAAGTGCAGAATACGACCGTAAGGCCTATACGACATGGTTACATAAAGTAAGAGATATTTGTCGGAAACGAGATATTGTCTTTATTATCGATGATGTGTTTATGGGGTTCAGACTTGCCTTTGGTGGTTCACAGGAATATTTTGACATTGATGCTGATATGGTGACATATGGAAAAACACTGGGTGGGGGTTTACCTATTGGAGTGGTTTGTGGAAAACATCGTTTAATGAAACGCTTTATGGATAGTAATCCTACCCACATCTGTTTTGCGAGAGGTACATTTAATTCCCACCCTTATGTTTTGGGTACAATGAATGAATTTCTGAAAAAACTGGAATCGCCGGAAATTAGAGAGCAATACAGAAAAAACGATCTGATCTGGAATTCGAGGGTTGCAGAACTGAATAGTCGGCTAGAAAAGTCCGGTCTGCCGGTCAATGTTGTCAATATGTCATCAGTATGGACGATTAACTATACGTTACCCAGTCGTTATAACTGGATGTTTCAGTATTATTTGCGCGCCGAAGGTCTGGCCATCAGCTGGGTTGGGACAGGACGCATTATTATGAGCCATAATTTTAGTGATGATGATTATGAGGCAGTCATGCAGGCATTTATTGCAGCAGCCACGGCTATGCAGACAGATGGTTGGTGGTGGCAGGATGCCCGCATCTCTAATAAAAAAATTAAAAGACAGGTATTCAGAGAAATACTGGCTGCGATATTTAGATGATCATCCCCTTCTGCAAGTCATTCTGGCGACAGAAGGGGATGATTATCCATCATTTAACGTGGTGCATAGGATCGAGTAGCTCACCTTTTAGCAGGTAAAAAGGCGACTTATGATAAATTTTAATATCATGAAATGGGTCGGTCAGAATTTTAGTAAACCAGACCAGGCCAGCAGTTATATCATATATAAAGAACAGATGAATTGTTCTGAAAATTAGTGCGCCAGCGCCAATGACTAACCAGATAATACTCAGATTATACAGATAACCTTCTGTTCCAACATAAGGGTTAAATACGCCAAACAGAGTCGGATTCATATATAAAACAACTGGTGATAAACCCCAGATTGTAAGTAATATGATCTTGCGTTTCAGATTATAGCCAACCTTGATATTTTCCTTATGTTCATGGCTGGCCTGATTGATTTCATCATATCCTTTCGGCTCAAAAAAGAAGTGACCAATCTGGCGGGTTACCATGGCTACAATCCAACCGAGGAAAGCTGCCATTACAGGGTTAATAAACAGAAGGGTATAAGCGCCAAGAAAACTCATCGCACTAATAAGATGTAGTGACTGATTAATGCGGCTATGATGGTAGTAACGGTGATCGTCCCATCTTTGTTCTTTTAGTTCGTCAATAAATTTCATAATAATGTCAATCCTTAAAAAATACATTTTAGACATTAGTATTTTTATGTCATAAACATGTCAGTGATGTTAAAAATCCAGGTGTTCTGCAAATATTTTATATTTCATTTATGTGACAGTGCAGGAGAGTTATAAAAATTAAGTAAGGGCTGCCCCATCTTTATTAACCTGCCAGGATAGATGCCCTCGGCAAAATCAAAATTGCTATTAGCAAAAACAATAATAGTGGATCCATGTTGAAAATAACCCATTTCATCGCCTTTTTGTAAGCTGGCATCACATGACAGCCGATTGGGTCCTCTGTACCTGAGATCGAGTACAGCAGGTAAACAATGTAATTTTATTCCTGCGACGAGAATAGCTGCTACTGGTACTAGTGTCAGGTAATAATCCTGTATGCCCAAATTCAGATCTATAACTGCTCGTTCGTTTTTGCAATACAGTTTTTCCACCAGTTTCAGGGCGATGGGATTGACATTCCAGGTGTCTCCAGAGATATAGTTTATATCTGTTACATGGCAGTCATAAGGAGCATGGAAGCGATGGTACATAGTTGATGTGAGCCGAAGCGTGATATAATGACCACCTTGATAACGATCGACCAGAGCCTTATCCAAAAGAAGATCATTTAAGGTATAAGGAAAACCTTTGGTCTGGTACAGCGTGGTACCATCAATCTGACCACTAGCGCCTATAATCCCGTCACAGGGACTGATAACGGTTTCTGGATTTTGCGCAATAGTACGTGATCCGGGTTTGAGTTGTCTTATAAAACAATCATGCAAACTGTTAAATTCGGCTTTACGAGCTTCTGATAAGTCAATTTTACCTGCAAACCACTGCCAGACTACCAGGCTGATTTTTCTAACTAGAGGATTTTCGAGCTTGCTAAACCACCCAATGAAGAGAGTGGCATATCTGCGCGGGATCCGATTTGTCAGCAGGAAATTAAGCCGTTCGGTAAAAGTCAAACGTTTAATAAATGCATTATCAGACACAAAACCTCCGATATGTTATACATATATGCAGTTAAATACAAAAAAAAGGGCTAGAG
>JASFLL010000332.1:0-3352 GCA_050118115.1 Thioalkalispiraceae bacterium | reverse complement strand
AAAAATATGCCGTACATTGCGGTGGTGGCATGAACCATCGTATCGGTCTGTTCGATATGATATTGATCAAGGAAAACCACATCGCAAGCTGTGGCTCAATAAAGGCTGCCATGGAAAAGGCACAGGCTGTCGATGCTGCTATCGAAATCGAGATAGAAGTCCGGGACCTGGATGAATTACAACAGGCACTGGAAGCAGGAGCTAAACGCATTCTGCTGGATAATTTTTCAATTGCTGATCTTCAGCAGGCTGTCACAATCAACCAGCAACAGGCCGAACTGGAAGTCTCAGGTAATGTGACATTAGAGAATATCCGGGACTATGCGCTCACCGGTATCGATTATATTTCCAGTGGTTCGATTACCAAACATCTTCACGCACTGGATTTGTCCATGCAGTTTATTTGATTGTTTCGCTTCCACTGGAAGCGAGATACTTTTCTTTGCTTCTCCAAAGAAAAGTATCCAAAAGAAAGAGACTCCGTCGCTGACTACCCACTCGAAACAAATTGACTGTACTCAGTAAGGCTGCGCGATTCGCCTTCCTGGCTCAATGCGCAGGCTCGACCTCCATGCCTCGCCCCTTACGGGCCATACTTGCGTGTCAGCCAATTTGTTCTCGCAGCCAGCACATGGAGGTGTAATCTCTTAGCGAGTACAGTGTTAACTAAATATGAAATTATTTCCGAACTTGGTGTGAGCAAAATACCCCCCATGTGTGGGTGCGTTGGGGAAGCCGGTTATTTGTTCAAAATAAAGTGCGCGCCACGGATGGCGCGCTCGAATTTGTTGAGCAAGGATGCGAATCAAATTCGAACAGGGCAAGAACCGGTTTAGCCAACACGGTAGCACCCACATCGGGGGACAGTTTTCTTTGGGTACTTTCTTTGTCTGCACAAAGAAAGTACCTCGGCCCAGGTGGGCCGACATCCACATTCTTCAGCGAAACGAAATACAAATAAAAGAAAGCAGAAACTACATCCCTGGAGCCGACAACTCAAACACTACAAATTCCTGCTTGGTTAGCATCACATTGCCCAGGCGGGCGGGAAGTTGTCGATTATCTTCGCGCAATAATCGTAATGGAGAACCAGGGACAAAATCGTAGTCGTGCTTGGCTACCAGGCACCATTTTCCTTCCATGCTCTGGAAAATAATGACACCAGCACCTTCCACACCTGTGCCACCTTTTGGTTGATCACTATAGACAATGGCTGACTCAGCATGATTGGAAAATCGGACGATCGCAACTTCAACCTGTTGATCGTTAGGTCGATTTATGCGCGAGACATAACCTAATAACGGACGTTTTACGTCGGCATTTGGATTGAACGCAACAATTTGTCCGATTTGAATTGGATTGGTAAAAGCACTTTCTCTGGTGAGCACCAGAATACCACCGGTACTGAAATTTACGATTTCCCATTTCGTTTTCCGGTATTCACCATCCTCGGCCGTCACCAATGAGGAAACTCCGGACAGTTTGTCCCTGAAGGCGCGGCCCCTGGTCAAATGCCTGACATCTTCATTGGCAAGCTCCAATAACTGGTCAAACGTGTCCCGGAAACTAAAAAATAATTTCAGATTTTCATGCCCAAATGCTGCATGCCGTTTTTGCTTTCGTTCACGTGGCCGCAGACCAAACAGCATGGCCTCAAGTAGTGGAAAACGCTCTATGGCTTCCAGGTCAAGCAGGGGTCGACTTAGTTTTTCAATATCAAACTGGCCGATAAACTTCATTTTAGCCAGACTCTCGTAATCGGCGACTAACCGGTTATAGAGATTAACGTATTCTATGCGCACACGGGGTTCTGCCATGTGTTGTTCACGCTGAAATATCGGTGGCCCCTTGCGATCAATATGTGTAATTAACCAGCCAGGCTCAAGTTCTGCGTCACTATCAGAATGAATCTGTACAGCATCCGGCACATAGTTTAGATACGCGTCGGGCGCATGGAACAAGCGTGTTGACCAGCTAGGCGCATCCAGCAAACCAAACAGCTGGATCGATATATATAATTTTTTCGCCGTGGCATGTGATACTTGCTGAACCGTACTGGATTTTTTTGTCCAGGTACCAATACTACCTAACAAGGTCACTTCTTCGTCCACATCATCGTGTACCAGTAATGAGAAAAATACCCGATTCACATCCTGCCAGTTATTAACGGAAAGTTTTTGATGGCGAAGGGCTACAAACCGTTGCTGGATTCGCAAAAGTTCAAGAATACGGACACCGGTTTCAATACATTTTTCACGGTTGCGACGATAACCCAATGTCCTGGCTGAATAAATATCCTTAAAAAAGTGTTTGTAGGCAATCGCCGACTGCTCGGTTATATCAACACATGCAAGAATAACCTCGCGGCGCTCCTTGCTCTCGGGTAGTGACAGGACCTTGCTCTGGTAAGTCTGGTAATACCTGGCCATCGGCAGGTAAACATAAGCCAGTACCGCGCGTACAATTTCGACACGCTTTTCATTATTAATGTTGTAACGATTAACCTGGGTCAGGATGGAGGCCGCTTCCTGGAGCTGGCGAAGCGGGGTGGCTTTGAGGTTTTGCAGTTTCTGCAGCGCCGTATCTTTGGTAACCGCGTTTTTTGCAGGGCTTTTAAACGCCGTCGGCAAATTGGCAAACTGGCCCAGGGCCTTGCTGCCTGTTTTGATTTTTATTTTAGCCGTTGACGCCATAATCAGTAAACACTATCTAATTCATACTCAAATATCTTACAAAGTCACTTAATTCTACGGTACATGCTTTGTCCATAATATAAATGTGATATAGCTTCGTTGTATAAATATAGGCGAATTATCAGATAACCCGATATACCATATATTTACATTCAAACCGCCCATGACCTACGCAACCACACTGGTAGAAGAATCACCGTACCAGTAATGAACCACAAACACAGTTAGAATCTATTATTTGCTTTGATATCATCAGGCTGGCATCTAATAATAATGCAAAAAATGAGCAATAGCTACTAACCTTATGTTTTTATTTATATTATTTTGAAATGTGTTAGTTATACCACGACTAAATATTGATCATTCCATAGAATCTTAGTATGGTCTTTAATCAAAAGGTGAGAAGTATTGCGTATTTTTGAAAGATCGCCGGGGCTAATAGAGCAGGAAATTGAGGGAGAAACAGTCATACTGGATAAAGCCGCAGGCTTAATCCATCAACTCAACCCTACTGCAAGCGAAATATGGCGTGCCTGCGATGGAAAACGTAACCTGGAAGACATCGCCGCCTTGATTGCTGAGCGTTACGATATTGATTTTCAAAAATCCAGGGCGGATGTTGTCGACGCTTTAACGCAACTGGAAGAACAACAACTGAT
>JASFLL010000331.1:0-3354 GCA_050118115.1 Thioalkalispiraceae bacterium | reverse complement strand
CGATCGGCGGCAATGATGAAATACCAATCAATGTTCGCATCTTAAGTGCAACACACAAGGATCTGGCAGGACTAGTGGCAGCTAACCAGTTCCGTCAGGACCTGTTCTACCGTATCAATGTCATCGAACTTAAAGTACCGAGCCTGCGTGAACGTCGAGAAGATATCCCGTTACTGGTTGATCATTTCCTGAAATTGATCGCGGCAGAATGGCAGGTTGAAATACCTCACTTAAGCGAAGGTGCGATGCAGGCACTTATGGAGTATTCATTTCCCGGTAATGTGCGCGAATTAGAGAATATCCTTGAACGTGCAATGACACTTTGTGAGGATGATGAAGTTACCGAATCCGATTTGCGACTACCGGCTGAAGGTATAGCCAGTGAACTGGATGAGATAACCGAGATTACCCGTGAAATTTCCATCGATGAACCGAATCTCACAATTGATGAGTCATTTTCACTCGATCCCGCCCTGGACAATACCGAGCGAGATGCGATAACAAAAGCACTGGAAAAGACAAAATATAACAAAACTGCTGCCGCAAAGCTGCTTGGCATTACTTTCCGGCAATTGCGTTATCGGATTAAAAAACTGGGGATTGAATAGTCGTAAAGAAAGTTATCTTCTGCCACGCTGATTGGCAAACTTTCCGTTATAAGAAATCCAGTACCTGCCAGTACTATCGGATCTACCAATGAGACGCAATGCCTCGGTAATATGTTGCTGGCTTTGATCGCGGGCCTGTAACCAACCATTCAGATTGTATTTACCTTTACCATCCAGTTTGATATTGATTTCTGCTTTCACAGGCCCCTGGTTTTCATCTGTTATCTTTATCTTCGTACCATTGTTTTGTGGAGAAAGAATTAGCAGAAAATCCCCCAGTTCGATATTCTGGGGGGCGCGCAATGCAGCTGATTGCCAGACAACACGACCATTGGCATTCATTATTTCGTTTTGTACGTAATTAAGATCCGCAATTGTGCCACGAAAATTCCCGGAGATACTAATCGGGAAGCCATATATCAATGGTTGCAAAGCCTCAGCTGGAAAAGCCAGCTCGACATTATTTGCCTGTGTTGCACCACCGAGACCTAGCGAAACAAGACCGGCACCACGAGTATCCTCATGATGAAATTTAAGATTGAGATCGACATCACCTGTCAGCAATCCCCAGGGACTTAGCTGCCAGTCCAGCTTACCGAGGTTGAATGAACCGACACGCGCATGTGTCGCATGCCCATTCCAGATATTTCCGTGAACACTTTGTAGTTTAATGAATTGTGCTGATTCAATTGAGGGAAGGATGTATCCAGTTAAAAAACTGGCCGGCAGAGTAATAAACAGGAAAATAACATAACAAACCATGCCAAGGATGATCAGACTTTTACCATGTTTTGTAATTTTAAGTGCCATCAGCTCTCCACCAGAATACTGGCACGTACGCGCCCAGCTGTCTTTTCATTGTCGATCTTAAAATCTTTAACAAAGATTTTATGGCGAAACTGTAAATCATCCAGCCAGACCATTATGTCATCAAACCCAGAGTTTTTTATCTGGATGCGAATACCATTCTTGCCTTCCTGTTGTACCCGAATTTCACTCCCGAATTTTTGTCTCGCAGTTTTTTCGACTATCCCATATAGAGACTGCCCCCCCCCGGAAGAAGCACTGGAGACAGTAGCAAGCTGTTTTACCTGTTCAAGATGTGCCTGCATCCAGATAAGATCACGTTCCTGCTTTTCAACTTTTTCCCGTCGATCTTCAACCGTATTCATCAGGGGCGCCCAGATAAATTGATAGGGAATAAATACCACAAGGGCAATAGCCGCTGCATAGACCATGATCCTTTCACGATCATTAAGTTGTTCGAGGTAAGCTTTAATTCTATCTATCATAAAATTCTTCGTGTTAATTATGTTTCGCTACTACTCTTTATCGTCAGCCTGACTTTAGTTACACCCTTTGAGGTACTCGCGTTTGACTTTACTTCCCAGCCAGTCTGATTTTCAATCTTTTCTTTAAGGGGACCGACATCACTGGATTGTTTTACCGTTAGGTCGATATCCAGCTTGCCATTGATAAAGCGCATACCTTCTATTTGGGCACCACTAACATTCTTCAGGATGGGAGCAGTCTTGACCAGCATCTCCTGCAAACTCCCTTTTGCCTGTCCCTGTTTTTCAAGGAGTTGATTGAGTCGCGCCTCCATACTGCTACGTAAGTCATAACTTTTGGGTTGTTTGCCTGATCCAAATGCAACCTTGTAAATTTGTCGCATCTGGCTAGTCAGATCGTCACTTCTATTCCCCAGATCGATCAGTGCAGTTATATTGACAACGAGTTGCCAGCCAATCCAGACCGCAAACAGTGCCGCAGCAGGTATCCATGGTTTAACGTGACGTCTCACCCCCTGCTGCCGTTTGTATTCGCCCTGGAAAAGGTTAACGCTGGATTGAGGATCATACTGTTGTGCCAGTATACCAAACGGACCATTACCACATTCCTTTACGTTAAACTCTATTTCACTACACAAGGCAGTAAGTGTAGTCATGTGACTGGATTTACTACAGTCATAAACTACCACTTCATCAGGTTTGTTTTCACCAACCTGCTGATACAGGTTATTGAGCATAAATGGCAGGTTTTCAATATCGCTGCTGAAAATTCCATAAGGTGAGCGCACTAATGCCCTGTCAGGTTCCAGCATGACTGTCCATGATTCTATTGAGTCCTGTAAGGCGAGCACATCGGGTATCAGGGTTTCTGCGTAAATTCCGGCCGCTTTGAGTGAAGTATCCCAATACTCCATCATGCGTCGTTCAACAGCAGCAACGATATATTTTCCTGCCGTTGTATTCTGGCTTAATGAAAAATGTAAATTATCAATATCATCGACAATCTGGTCTTCTACTACAAAGGGGACTGCCTTAAGTAATTTTTTTCGATTCTTACCAGGTAGTGCCACGTTTGAAATAAAAATTTCTTCAGTCGGCACCATAACGATGACGTGTGCACCATGGCAATGTCGATATGCATCGGCCAGTTTACCTTCGTGCAAAGAACCGGCGAGCTGACCATTTTCAACTCGTTGCCAGCTTGCTTCACTGGCTGTTGGGTCGATGCGTAAAAGAATAGTGCGTAGCATTAGAGCCCCCCCTGAGATCGCATGACGACTTTGATATTTTTGTCATCCTGACGATATAAAACGCTCTGCATTTTAGCCTTGGCACGCGATACTGTAGCAATAGATTCCAGTAAAAAATAGCTGCTTTCGGCGCTCAAACCATTCACATCGACTTTCTTGCCTTTTACTAATGCATTATCGAGTAAATCACCCGGATCCTTGACT
>JASFLL010000330.1:0-3355 GCA_050118115.1 Thioalkalispiraceae bacterium | reverse complement strand
CCAGATATGTCGGAAAAATAAAGAACAGGCTCGCTCACCTGGAACATATTGTGAACGACATGCTTTTGTATGCCCGTAGTAACTCGATCGGTGTAGAAGAAAAATTTCAGATGACACAGTTACTGACCGAACTGGAACTGTTCCTCGACTCGCAACTTTTAAATACCAATATAGAATTTGACTGGCAGGATAAAACAGAGGATGTCAGTGTTAGTGCCAATAAGCAAATGCTATTAAGCGCCCTGTCGAATCTTTGTGTTAATGCTATTCAGGCAATGCAGGGTAATGGAAAAATACAGGTTACAGCAAGAAAGACAGGTGACAGTAATATCGAAATTCTTGTTTGTGATAACGGACCTGGAATAAATGATGAAAAGTTGAAAAATATTTTTGATCCATTCTTTACAACACGGAATGAAGGGACCGGTTTGGGCCTGGCGGTAGTCAGGGCTATCATTAATGCACATAAGGGACAGGTATTGGTGGATTCTCAGGAAGGTGTTGGGACGACATTTATTGTGACGATCCCTTTAATCAATGCAATAAGTAGTAATTTTATTCAAGACCAGGCGGAAAATATACGCATGGTTGGTATGAGCTGAAGGAGAAGATGATGACTGCAACACGAGTTTTGGTGGTTGAAGACGACGTAGAGTTGTTGGAGGCATTAACAGAAACATTAATCAGCGCGGGTTATGGTGTTTCAAACGCCAGTGATGGTCTTGAAGCATTGCAGGTACTTGAAGGACAGGAATTTGATCTGTTAGTGAGTGATATCCAGATGCCAAATATGGATGGCCACAATCTGTTGAAAAAGATGAAGGAATCGTACCCTGAGTTACCGGTCATGTTAATGACTGCATACGGCAGTATCCAGCAGGCTGTTGACGCGATGCGTGATGGTGCAGTGGACTATATGGTGAAACCGTTTGAAGCGGAAGTACTGGTTAATATGGTTTCGCGTTATGCCGGCCGGCCCGAAGAACAGGGCTCTAACATGGTGGCAGAAGACGAAAAGTCTAAAAAGATGTTATCGATTGCCAATCGAGTGGCACAGAGCGATGCGACGGTAATGATTACCGGTGAAAGCGGTGTGGGTAAGGAAGTCCTGGCTCAGTATATCCATGCTCACTCAAACCGTAAGGATCAGCCATTTGTTGCAATTAACTGTGCAGCGATACCCGAGAATATGCTCGAGGCAACCTTGTTTGGATATGAAAAGGGTGCCTATACCGGTGCTTATAAAGCCTGCCCCGGTAAATTTGAGCAAGCCCAGGGTGGCACGCTGTTGCTCGATGAAATCACCGAAATGGATCTGGGCCTGCAGGCGAAATTGTTACGTGTATTACAGGAACGTGAAGTGGAAAGACTGGGCGGTAGTAAAACAATATCTCTGGATGTAAGGGTTATTGCTACATCGAACCGTAATGTCAGTGACTTCGTTTCAGAAGGAAAGTTTCGAGAAGACCTTTTTTATCGCCTAAATGTTTTTCCGATAAGTATTCCTGCTCTCAGACAACGTAAGGGCGATATTTTACCTTTGGTGCGGCGTATAACTGAAAAACAATGTAAACGTATGAACTGTGCTATTCCAGAGTTGAGCAGCGAAGCAGAAACGAAGCTGTTGTCACATAACTGGCCAGGTAACGTGCGAGAACTGGATAATGTTATGCAGCGTGCGCTGGTGCTTCAACAGGGAAATAACCTGGATATCGATGATATCCAGTTTGAAAATGCCGTTGTCAATGTTACGTCTAGCCAAAATATAGATGCAATGTCAGTGAGTACAGGTAGCACACGCAAGCATGCTGAGCTGGTTTCTGATACAGAGACTTTAAATGACGAAATGAAACAAAAGGAATGGAAAGTTATTTTATCAACTATCGCATCTGTCCAGGGTAGCCGTAAGCAGGCAGCAGAAAAGCTTGGCATTAGTCAGCGTACTCTTCGGTATAAGTTAGCGAAAATGCGCGATGCCGGTATAGCAATACCTGGTCGTTCAGCAGAAGTATATTAATCAGGAGGTTTGCATGAGTAATACGATCACGCCGGATGCATTACTCGCTCAAATGCGGGCAATGATTGAACAAAGCCAGGGGCAGGGGATAACACAGACTAATTCTGTTAATCAGACAAGCCAGGATACGTTCTCCAATATGCTTAAATCTGCTGTTGATACGGTCAATACAAACCAGCAACAGGCAGCAAAGTTATCTGAGGCATTTGAAAAAGGTGATCCCAATGTGCAAATGTCTGAGGTCATGGTATCCCTCCAGAAAGCTAATATTTCATTTCAGGCAATGGTAGAAGTTCGAAATCGTCTGGTTAGTGCCTACCAGGAAATAATGAATATGCAGGTATAGGAATATAATCCATGGCAACAGATCTTGTTAAAACAGAAAAACTCAATGCATCTTTTCAGGGGATGTCTCAATTGCCAATCGTTCGGCAAGTTGGCTTGTTGATTGGGCTGGCAGCGAGCATTGCAATTGGTGTTTATGTCGTGCTTTGGTCACAAACCCCGAATTATAGTATTTTGTATCATCAGGTCTCACCGAAAGATGCCGGTGAAATTGTCAGTGTTTTACAGGGCCGAAATATCAAATACCAGGTAGATACTGCCTCTGGTGTAATTATGGTAGAGACATCAAAATTACATGAGGCCAGAATGTCATTGGCTGAGCAGAATTTACCAACTAACGTGAGTGGTGGGTTCGAGTTTGTTAAGGAACCACAAGGTATCACTACCAACGATTTCATCCAGAATAAACGTTATCAAGTAGCACTTCAGAATGAGTTGGCGAGAACAATTATGTGGATGTCATCGATTGATAATGCGCGTGTCCACCTGGCTTTACCGAAGCAATCTGCTTTTCTAGCTGACAGACGAAAACCAAGTGCATCGGTACTGGTTGACCTGATTTCAGGCCAGCGACTGGAGGATGAACAGGTTGAAGCTATCATGAACCTGGTTGCATCCAGCGTACCAAACTTAAATAGCAAACAGGTAACTGTGGTCGACCAAAAAGGCCGGTTACTGTCAAAATCAGATACTGCCAGCGGTATTGGTTTATCCTCACGTCAGCTCGCTTACAAGAAACAAATTGAACATGATCTCGCAAGTAATATTGAAAACATAATCTCTCCTTTAACAGGGGATAACAAGGTGCGTGCCCAGGTTGTCGCAGAAATGGATTTTACTCAACTGGAAATGACACAGGAATCATATAATCCGGATGTCCCCGCAGTGCGTAGTGAACAGCGAGTCGAGGAGAAAACCAAAGGTAGTGTGAACCCTGGTGGTATTCCTGGTGCATTGAGTAATGAACCACCTGGGAATGCCCAGGCACCGGAA
>JASFLL010000329.1:0-3369 GCA_050118115.1 Thioalkalispiraceae bacterium | reverse complement strand
AGTCTATTTTGACAGGGTGACTTTGCCGCGAAAGTGGCGATATGTAGCTGATTTTCCATATAATACACAGGGCAAGATAACCCAGACCGCATTGGCTGGCTTATTTGAAGATAATAAAGAGGATGGAGAGAATGGCGGCGACTGAACGACCCCAGATTTTATCAAGTCAGCAGGTGGAAAACGGTCTGCAGTTGCGGCTGAAAATACCAGCCACGCTTAGCTATTTCCCCGGACATTTTCCGGCACATCCAGTCCTCCCCGGAGTGGTACAGCTGCGCTGGGTCGAGGAACTGGCGCGCGAGTTTAATCTGATAAATGGAGAGTTCCTGAGAATCGATAAACTCAAGTTCATGCGTATTATGTCAAGGGATTACGAGGTCGTTCTGGATTTAAGCATCCCTAAAGAGAATACACTTCAGTTTCAGTACAGTTCCGAACACGGCATACATGGTTCGGGCAGGATTATTTTTCAGTAACTGACTATGTCACGATTCTGCGCAGTCATTCCCTGTTATAACCACCATGCTGTTATTGCAGATACAGTGCGGTCGCTGCTGGAATACGTTGAAAAGGTCATCATTGTTGATGATGGTAGTCGTGAGACGACAAGGACAGCACTTGAACAACTGGCTGTGCAATATGGAGGTAAACTGCATTTACATCGTTTTGAACACAACCAGGGGAAAGGTGTTGCCGCCCTGCAGGCATTCCGTATTGCCGATGACTATGGGTTTACCCATGCAGTTCAGATCGATGCAGATGGTCAGCACGACCTGGCGAACACACCACTGCTAATTGAACATGCCAGGACTTTCCCTGATGCGCTGGTGACTGCCATCCCGGAATATGATGAAACTGTTGATCGTGTGCGTTTTATTTCACGTTACCTCACTCATTTTTGGGTATGGATTGAGACTTTGTCTTTCCAGATTAAAGATTCGATGTGTGGCTTTCGGGTTTACCCGCTAAAACAAACAATTGATCTGATAAATAGCGCACACATCGGAACGCATATGGATTTTGATACCGACATAATGGTGAAGTTGTACTGGCGTGGTGTGGAAGTGATAAGTGTACCTACACGTGTTCGCTACAACCAGGATGGCAGTTCAAATTTCAGGGTGTTCAAGGATAATGTGCTTATCACACTTATGCATACCAAATTGTTTTTTGGTATGTTGTTGCGCATACCAAGACTGATTATGAGAAATATTAAACGCAGCGATGAATATTATAAACATTGGTCCACCCAGAAAGAGAAGGGGTCTTATCTGGGGCTGAAATTCCTGTTTATGGTATACAAATGGTTTGGTCGGGGTTTATTTAGCATTTTATTACACCCAATCATGTTTTTCTTTTTTATTTTCAGCCCTGAAAAACGCAGGGCTTCACGTAAATACCTGGAAGTAATCAACAAAGAGCTGGGAATCAATAAAAAAGTCCACTGGTATCAGATCTACCGACACTTTATTACATTTGGTTATAGTGCGCTGGATAAACTTGCAGCCTGGCTGGAGAAGGATTTACCCATAAAAGAATTTCATGGCGAAGAATTATATAAAAAGCTGGAAGAAACCGGCCAGGGTGCGGTATTTATTGGTTCACATCTTGGGAACCTGGAATATTGCCGAGCTCTGTCACGATCTGCGAGTAAAAAGACGATCAATGCCGTGGTCTATACAGAACATGCAGAAAACTTCACGCGTACTTTGCGTGAAATAAACCCTGATTTTGATATCAACCTGGTGCAGGTCAGTTCCTTCGGTGTAGACACGGCTATCAAATTTAGAGAAAAAATCAGTAATGGTGAAATTCTTGTGATCGTTGGCGATCGCACATCACCTTATGCACATGACAGGAATATTGTTTCTGATTTTCTGGGCAAACCTGCTGAATTTCCACAAGGTCCTTTTGTCCTGGCAAGTTTAATGGATTGCCCGGTATTTCTGCTCTTTTGTATTGATGATGGAACCGGCTATAGCATCTACCTGGAACAATTCAGAGAAAGAGCAAAGTTAGCTCGTGAGAATCGTGATGCCGAACTCTCCGCCCTGGTTCAGAATTATGCGCAGAGACTTGAGTACTATTGTAAAAAGGCCCCCTTACAGTGGTTTAATTTTTTTGATTTTTGGGCGAAGACCGACTCGTCTTCGGGAACAGGTTAAATACTATGAGCAAACAGACAGTTATTTTTGGTGACGGGGAGTTGACGATTGAGGATATTCTCGATCTCGCCAGAAGAAAAAAACAATCAGCGCTTTCCGATGATCCAAAATTCGTCAACAAGATTGAATCGGGGTGGAAGTTTCTTGAAAAACTACTAAAAGAGGATGGCGTTATTTATGGTGTCACAACCGGCTATGGCGATTCATGTACAGTAACCGTCCCGACCAGCCTGGCCTATGAATTACCTGTACACCTTACACGCTTTCATGGATGCGGGCTGGGCGAGTATTTTGATGAAGAGCAAAGCTTCGGTATTGTTGCTGCAAGAATTGCATCATTGGCGCGTGGATATTCCGGAGTGCGTAAAGAATTACTCGATCAACTGGTGCTACTACTCAACGAAGGTATTGCACCTCTGATCCCTCAGGAAGGTTCTGTTGGCGCATCAGGTGACCTGACCCCCTTATCCTACGTTGCTGCAACGCTGATTGGTGAACGTGACGTTATATATAAAGGTGAAGTCTGTTCAGCCAGTGAGGTCTATGAACGGCTGAATATCTCACCGATTGAACTTATGCCCAAAGAGGGTTTGGCGATTATGAATGGCACAGCTGTTATGACAGCCCTGGCCTGTTTTGCCTACGCAAGGGCAGAATACCTGACACGCTTAACTGCAAGAATTACATCGCTGGTACTACTGGCGACCCAGGGAAATGGTGCACATTTTGACGATCTGTTATTTCAGGTCAAACCCCATCAAGGTCAGCAACAAATTGCCAAATGGATTCAAAACGATATTAATTATCATGAACATCCACGTAACTCAGCAAGGTTACAGGATCGTTATTCAATACGTTGTGCGCCACATATTATCGGGGTATTGCGTGATGCCCTGGGCTGGATGCGACGTGACATTGAGAACGAACTTAATAGCGCTAACGATAATCCAATAATTGATGGTGAGGGCGAACATGTATTACATGGTGGCCATTTTTATGGTGGCCATATTGCTTTTGTAATGGACTCAATGAAAAACTGTATAGCTAACCTTGCCGATCTGATGGATCGGCAGATGGCGTTGTTGGTCGATCCCAAGTTCAATCACGGCCTGACAAGGAACCTGTCTGGTGCCAGTGGCGAACGTTTAAGCCTGAACCATGGTTTCAAGGCAGTTCAAATTGTTGTCTCAGCATGGACAGCCGA
>JASFLL010000328.1:0-3373 GCA_050118115.1 Thioalkalispiraceae bacterium | reverse complement strand
TTTAAGACGCTGAAGAAATTTACTGAATCGGCACATGTCATTGTCAAAGCGATCATAAATATTAGCGGACAGGACGCGGTGCCTGATTTAATGCAGGCGGCTAATGAGTCAAGTGGTGACGCACGCAAAGAAATGTTGCTGGCTATCAGCGAATTTGCCAAGTCTGAAAATATCGATCAAAACCCTTCATTTGAAGATGTCAGAACCCGCGTCATGGAACATGCAAGCCACAACAGCTCTACTGATGTTTCACAGTCAAGTCGCCCAACGGTGCAAACAACTATCAATCCACCTGGCAGTATAGCCGAGCCCCCCGTGAAAAAAGATGCTACCAGCGCGGGTATCCTCGACCTGTCGGATAATGAAAATACCGCGGAAGTGGCCACAATCTTTGATGCTTCGAAATTTACACCGGGCTTCATTATTGCAAACAGATATAAGGTCATTCAACATATCGGTAAAGGTGCATTTGGTGTTGTCCTGCTGGTTGAAGATATGATGGTTGCAGATCAGATCATTATGAAGTTTTTGAATGCACATATGTCATCTGATGAAAACATAATTCAACGGTTCATTCATGAACTCCGTTATGCCCGCAAAATCACACATGAAAAAATAATCCGCATCTATGACTTCATTACCTTTGGTAACACCTATGCAATTTCGATGGAATATTTTAATAGCCATTCCCTCGCCTATGAAATAAAAATGAATAAAAATCCGAATACGCAACGCATGTTGAAGATCTTTAAACAGATCTGCCAGGGCGTAGGTTTTGCTCACTCTCGTGATGTCGTACATAGGGACTTAAAACCGGCTAATATTCTGATTAACGATGATGATGAAGTTAAGATTGTTGATTTTGGACTGGCAGCGGCCGCCAGCTCCGCCGATTCCCGCATTACCAAAACAGGCATTCTTGTGGGCACGCCAACTTATATGGCCCCAGAACAGGTCCGGGCACGCGCCATTGATAGACGTACTGATATATATAGTTTAGGTGTATTAATGTATGAAATATTTGTTGGTCGTCCACCATACAAAGGTGAAGATCACCTTGCCACCCTGTTCCAGCATGTTGAAGGCAAAGCCGTTCCTGCCCATAAGGCGAATCCAAAAATCTCAGAGGCATTAAGTCATGTCATCATGAAAACCATGTCTGTCAATCCTGATGACCGATACCAGACTGCTGAAGAACTCTATTCCGCAATCGAAAAAGTACTTGATGTGGAGGCGGCCTGATGAGTGCACGTATCAATGCTTTTTTAAAACTGGGTCGTGAACAAGGCGGATCAGATATCCATTTCGCAGTGGGCACCCCTCCACTCGTGAGACTCCAAGGTGAGTTAAGTCCGATAAAATATCGCGATCTCACTGATAATGAAATTAATGATCTCACACGTGAAATCCTCACTCCTGTACAGATTGAACGATTTGAAGCAGGTAACGATCTGGATTTTTCTTATGAAGATGAGGAAGTTGGTCGTTTCCGTGTCAATATGTTCCACAAAGTCACAGGAATAGGCGCCTCGTTCAGAGCGATCGCTCCCAAGATACCCAGTTTTGATGAGCTTGGTTTACCGGAGGTCGTTGAAAAATTCCTGCATGCGACACAGGGCCTTATCCTGGTCACAGGAGCAACTGGCACAGGCAAATCGACAACCCTGGCAGCGATGATCGACTGGTTGAACAAAAATAGACGTTTCAACATCATTACACTCGAAGATCCTATTGAATATATTCATAAGAGCAAACAGTCATTAGTAGTACAACGTGCAGTAGGAACACATGTCAGCAGTTTTACCGAAGGACTCAGGTCAGCATTACGTGAAGACCCTGATATCATATTAGTAGGTGAGCTACGCGATACAGACACCATTTCCATGGCGATGACTGCAGCAGAAACCGGTCATCTTGTGCTTGGCACCTTGCATACGACTAGTGCGGTAAAGACTCTCGATCGTATTATCGATGCGATGCCAACAGAACAGAAAACTTTAGCAAAGTCATTTCTGTCGAACCACCTGAACGCTGTAATAAGCCAGAAACTGGTACGCACTGCCGATGGTCGTTACCGTAAGGCGATCCTTGAAATCATGATCAATACGCCGGCGATCGGCAATTTGATCATGACGAACAAGATCTTTCAGATCCCATCCATGATTCAGACCAATGTTGATATGGGTATGCAATTGCTGGATCAGGCGCTTTTTGAGGCAGTAAAAAACAAGGAAGTCGATCCTGACGATGCATATCTACATGCAACAGACAAGAAATTATTTCAGCGCTTTGTTACCAATCCTGAGTTATTACCACAAGTGAACCTGGCAGTTACCTGAACATGCAGCGCATCCATACCTTTCTTGATTTGGTTCTAACCCAGGGGGGCTCAGACCTCCACCTGGTCGCGGGCAATCCGCCACGTATTCGTTTACATGGTATTGCCTATGAAGTGAAATACCGTGAATTAAACGCAGATGATATCTATAACCTGGTTTTTGATTTAATCCCAGAGCAACTGCATACCGAGTTCAAGGAAAAAGGTAATGTGGATTTCTCCTATGACTACGGGGCATCAGGCCGTTTCCGTGTTAACGTCTTCCAACACTTTGGAGGGTTAGGTGCCGTTTTCAGGGTAATCCCTTCAGAAGTTATCAGCCTGAATCAGCTTGGTTTGCCGCCTGTTCTGAAAAACCTGACCCGTCACCGTAAAGGTTTGATTCTGGTAACGGGCCCTACAGGATCAGGCAAATCAACTACCCTGGCCTCCATGATCGATTTTATCAATGAAGAACGACATGGACATATTATTACCATTGAAGATCCGGTTGAATTTTTACATCACCAGAAAAAGTGCCTGTTCAGCCAACGTGAGGTCGGAACACACACTCAATCTTTTTCAAAAGCCTTGATGTCTGCGTTACGCGAAGACCCGGATGTCATTCTGGTCGGTGAAATGCGTGATCAGGAAACAATTCATCTTGCCTTAACTGCTGCTGAGATGGGTATCCTGGTCATGGCTACCTTACATACAAACGGAGCTGCTGCTGCGGTTGATCGTGTCATCAATGCATTCCCTGCCGGTGAAGAACCCTATATTCGTACCATGTTATCTACTTCGCTGATCGGTGTTATATCACAACAACTGGTCAGGAAAATCGATAACAAGGGTCGCCTCCCTGCGATCGAGATCCTTATCAATAATGCTGCTGTCTCCAATCTGATTCGGGAAGGTAAAACAGATCAAATTGAAAATGTAATTCAAAGTGGAGGCATGGTTGGCATGCAGCGTATGGATACGGCATTAATGCGCCTGGTAGATGCGCAACTAATTAGTCCGGAAGAAGCCTACTTCAAATCAAGGGTAAAAGCA
>JASFLL010000327.1:0-3383 GCA_050118115.1 Thioalkalispiraceae bacterium | reverse complement strand
CAATAATATATAAGTACTTCAAATTCCACTGTTTTTTTAGATATTTTTTGTAGAGCGAACCAGGTTTGTGCAGTGGAGTAATCGAATTAAATTGTTGTGCTTATTTTGCATTTAACCGAGGCCACAGAGCAAATAACCCGATTGGGTCGTAGCCTGTTCCTGAAATGTTGGTTCAGAAGTTCATCCCTGCCTGTATTTAAGTCCCTTTTACCGATTGTATTTATTTGCCTGTTGTCATCAGGCCAGTTAAGCGCTGCAGAAAATATCGAACTTGCCACCGATCAGGCAACGTCAACGGCCGGTTATTATCAACTAAACTGGAAACTGCAAGATGCCAGTCCCGATACTATATATATAGTAACTGAGACACGGGCAGGCAAGGCAGGGCAAAATACAATCTATCAGGGTGCCGATACTGCAACAGTGATGAGCGGCAAACCAAACGGTAGTTATGCCTATGTGGTACGTACAGAAGATGGTGCACATGTTAGCAACCAGATTTCAGTCAACGTGTCACATCATTCTCTGACAAGCGCCTTCATATTCTTTTCTTTGGGCGCAATCGTTTTTGTCTTCATACTGGCTGCTATTTACCTGGGGAATAAAGATCAGAACATAAACGCTGATTGAGTTAGCCATGACAATTACTATCAACGCAGAACGTCTTCAAAAAGACCTTGAGCATCTTGCGACCATTGGTCGCCATGAAGATCATGGAATTTATCGTATGGCCTTTACTGAAGGTGATATGCAAGGCCGAGCCTGGTTCAAGGAAAAAATCCAGGAGGCGGGACTGGATTTCTATCAGGATGGTGCAGGGAATATTCATGGCCGTCTAAACTGGGATGACACCTGTCCCAGTGTAATCACAGGTTCGCATCTGGATACCGTACCAGGTGCCGGGCATCTTGATGGTGCACTGGGTGTGGTTTCGGGTCTTGAATGTCTGCGACGTGTAAAAGAAGAGAAGATCAATCTCAAGCATCCACTTGAAGTTATTGCTTTCAGTGATGAAGAGGGTCGTTTCGGGGGAATGCTTGGGTCACAGTCATTTACCGGGATGTTTACACCTGAACATATATTAAAGGCAGTGGACCTTAATGGGATTACCTTGACAGAAGCAATGAAAGACTGTGGTTTAGATGCCATGGGAGCCTTACATGCACGACGCAGTCCTGAAAGCATTCAT
The DNA here is from genome assembly GCA_050118115.1 of Thioalkalispiraceae bacterium. Classification (GTDB taxonomy): domain Bacteria; phylum Pseudomonadota; class Gammaproteobacteria; order UBA6429; family Thiohalophilaceae; genus SZUA-24. Next base: position 2,194 of record JASFLL010000327.1, on the reverse strand, counting down.
GCATACGTCGAACTACATATTGAGCAAGGCCCCATACTTGATCAAATGGGTTTCAGCGTTGGTGCCGTTGATGCAATTGCCGGATTATTCAAATGGGATGTTAGTCTGATCGGCGTACCGAATCATGCGGGAACAACCCCCATGCACTTACGCAATGATGCTTTCCAGGGATTGTCAAACTTTGCCTCCCAGTTGCAGCGAATTCTGGATGAAAACGGTAGTGAGCGGAGCGTTGCAACAATTGGTCGGGTAGAGCTTTCACCGGGGGCGGCAAATGTTGTACCTGGACGTGTTGATTTTTCACTGGAAGCGCGTGATACGGAGCAACGGGTTCTCGATGATTTACAGAATGCGTTTCGACGTGCGCTTTCAGCTATTGCGCGTCGATACAACCTGATGTTCGAATTCAAGGTTCTGAGTGAGATCGAGCCGGTTAAATGCTCGGCTGGTATTCTGGATGAGATAAAACACTCTGCTGATGACCTGAATATTCAGTATTTACAGATGGCAAGTGGCGCAGCCCATGATACACAGATGCTTGCCTCAATTACCCGGGCAGCCATGATTTTCGTGCCCAGTAAAGATGGACGTAGTCATTCCGTGGCGGAATGGACTGATATGCGTGATATAGAAAAGGGCGCCAACGTTCTGGCGAATACGTTAGTAAGGTTGGCAGGCGAATAATATGGATAACAAGCCGGGCACAGAGTTTGATGATCTAAGAAAGACTGACCTTGATGATGTCGATGAGGAATTTCTTCATATTGATCCTCTTCGTGAAAGTTATCGCGAAGCTGTTCTCGAATCACCTGAACAGAAAAAGGCACTCAAACAGCATCATGTCGCTTTAATGGTGATCGACATACAGTTTCTTGATGCGGCACAGGGCTATGGTGTTTTTGATGACTCAGATACATCAGGAGTGGAAGTAGAAGCCCAGGAATATTATTTTAAACGCCTTGACCATGTTGTTCTGCCGAATGTTCGTCGTTTGCAGGATGCCTTTCGTGATATGGAACTCGAAGTTATTCATACGCGCATTCAATCCCTGACAAAAGATGGCCGTGATCGAAGCGTTGGCCATAAACGGCTGGGCCTGCACGCTGCACCCGGTTCAAAAGAGGCCGAGTTTTTACCCGAGGTCGCACCCAAAGGGGACGAGCTGATCATTAACAAAACCGCAAGCGGTGTTTTTAATGCAACTAATGCTGAATATATTTTAAGAAACATGGGTATCGACAGTTTGTATGTCTGCGGTGTTTACACCAATGAATGTGTGTCGACGACTGTCCGCGATGCCTGTGACCGGGGTTTTTATACCACTCTGGTCAATGATGCATGTGCAACGGTTACACCGGAATTACATAATGCCACCATCAGTACCATTCGCGACCGGTATGCGCGGGTACTAACGGCGGATGAAGTCATTCGTGAGATCAGACAGGCAGGAAAAAATGAATAATGTAAACAGTGCTATTCTCGATCCTGATATTGGCTGGGCCATTCTGGCTGTATTCAGTTTGATTTGGATATTCCTGGGCTGGTTCTGGGGACGTAAGGCCAAACACCTGGAAGACTTTATGCTGGCGGGCCGGAATGTAGGTATGGCCCTGGGAGTCGCAACAGCCATGGCAACCTGGGTAACCAGTAATACAACCATGGTGGCTCCGCAACTGGCCTATCAGTTGGGCATCTGGGGTATGTTGGGTTATTCGCTAGGTTCTGTTGGATTGATGTTGTTTGCGCCAATGGCGAGACGAATTCGTCAACTATTACCGCATGGCTTTACCAGTGGTGATTTTATTCGTCAGCGCTATGATAAAGCGACCTGGCGTTTATTCCTAGTAATCTCGATGGTATATGCTGTTGGCTGGCTTATTAGTCTGGGCATGGCCGGGGGTGTTTTGATCAATGCCTTAACAGGAATTAAATATCAGTATGGTATGACTGTTATTCTGGGTATTTGTGTTGGATATACCGTACTGGGAGGTTTACGTGCTGTGATCGGCACCGACTTCATTCAAACTATATTGATACTTATTGGTGCAGTTATTCTGGCGATTCTTGTAATTAATCATGTTGGCTTTGATAGCATGCATCAAAATTTACTGGAGAAACGTCCGGAACTTCTAAATTTATTGATGCCGGCGGCCATCATGTTTTTATTCAATAACTTGCTGTTTGGTGTCGGAGA
>JASFLL010000326.1:0-3396 GCA_050118115.1 Thioalkalispiraceae bacterium | reverse complement strand
TCTCATAGTTTTATATTTGCTACTCGCTTCCTCCATCAGTAGCCAGGCCGCAGAACAGGCGACCTACGTTCAAACACCTTACAAGGAGCCAAAGGTTGTATACGACTTCTATTTTGATGACCCGCAAAAAATCAACTCCGCACTCTACTGGATTCGCTCTCTTATTACCCCCCTCTCTGAAGAGCCGTATGGTTATGCGCCTGAGTTTATGGATATCAAAGTAATCATCCATGGCGCTGAAATTGTAACCGTTGCAAAAAAGAATTATGAAAAATATAAAACCGCTGTTGAGCGAATGCGCTACTACGCCCAGCTTGGTGTCGAATTCAAAGTATGTGGCCTGGCAGCAAGCGATTATGGCTATCGGATATCTGACTTTTACGAATTTATCCAGATTGTGCCTTCGGCGATCCCCGAACTGGCACACTGGCAAATGGAAGGTTATGCGGTAATTGCACCGAAAATTATGGATAAAATATTTGCCATTGAAGAAATACGCTAAAGTTAATTGTGGATAACAAGATTTGCTTTATATTTTTTTTATTACATAATTATATGTAGCCAATTTGTTTTTCATATCATGAAATCACGCTTGGACAACATTCCAGTTTATGAAACTCGAACTGACCGGATTCGGGCGCAGGATTATAACCTGGCAAAAATTGCACTAAAGCGTATCAGCTCTTCTATTCGGCTGGAAATGCCTAACCTGAGAACATTAGACTTTATTATTGAGGATGATCTCTGGGTTATTGTGGATCGTTCACTAAATGACCTCCCCGTCATTGCCTGGCTGGAATTCAAGGATCATGAGCGAACAACATTACATGAGGATATCTCCTGCGAGCGTCGCAGTTACCACACCCACGCGTTAATTATCATTGACAAGGCACTTGAGGCACTTCAATTGATGCTTGGCGAAATGCTTGAGGGAGTGAATAACGACGAATCATCTTCGGTGTTAAAATTTAAAACCGCAGAATAAACTGCGGTAATTAAGTTTACTAGCTAAAATATCAGCTAAGACTACCAACAAGCATGAAAGTCCTGGCGAGTCTTGATGACTGCTAATGCCCAGGATGCCTGTCGAACACCGGAATTTGCTGATTTTTCCCACCAGCGCATAGCTTCGCAATAACTCCTTACCAGTCCTTCCCCATTTGCATAGATAGTTCCCAGGTTATACTGCGCCATGGGATCACCTTTGACCGCAGCCTTACGCCACCATTTTTTTGCTTTATCCAGATTCTTTTTAACGCCATAGGTCCCCATTGCATATAATATTCCCAGGTTGTATTGAGAGTCAGAGTTACCGACCTTTGCAGCACGCTGCCACCATTCCATTGCTTTACTGATATCCATTTCAACACCTTCGCCATTCGCATAGGCGACAGCAAGATTATGCATTGCATGTAAATGACCGGCCTTGGCTGCCTGCAAATACCAATGTGCAGCCATAGTACTATCCTGCTCGACACCATAGGCACCCGCGTCATATAACATGGCAAGTTTGAATGCGGCTTTTGTATCCCCGGCTTCAGCAAGTATTTGCCATACACGCCTGGCAAGTACGAATTCATCCTGTTTGTATGCAGACTCTGCCATGCCTGTCAGGTCTTTTGTCCAGGCCACCTGGTAGCCCAACGTGTGAACTTGCCTGTCTTTAACCAGGTATTGATAGGAGTCTTTGACACTGTAAGGTGCGGCTTTAACGTGCGAGATATTGATTGTGAATATGATCAGCGCTGTTAGCACCGTTCCAATAAGCAAAGAACGTATGACATGTTTCTGTCTGTCAATGTTCAGGGCTCGTGCCTGAGCCTTTTTGTGTACTCGGATTTGCTCGCGATACATTCGACACCTCCCCATTCATTACTAAATCAGGTTTGTCTTTAAAATGTATCGTCCTGTATAAAATCAACTTTAATTAATGCTAATATATTTATAAAACATAGACTTAGAGCAAAAAAAAACGGGTTCTCCCGCCAAAGGGAGAACCCGCTCTTGATACCAGTTTTAAAACTGATCGGGATTATGCAGCTTTTGTGACTTTCTGGTTCAATTCACCTGATGCATAACGCTGAACCATGTCTTCCAGGGAAATCGGTTTGATCTTGGAAGCATGTCCTGCACATCCGAAAGCTTCATAACGTGCTTTACAGATTTCCTTCATACCCTTGGTTGATTCCTTGAGGAATTTACGTGGGTCAAAGTTAGAAGGATTATCAGCCAGGTGCTTACGGATTGCACCAGTCGAGGCCATACGCAGGTCAGTATCGATATTAACCTTACGCACACCATTCTTGATTCCTTCGGCAATCTCTTCAACCGGCACACCATAGGTCTGACCCATGTCACCACCGTAGTTGTTGATGATTTCCAGCCAGTCCTGAGGCACAGAAGAAGAACCGTGCATGACCAGGTGTGTGTTAGGAATACGAGCATGGATTTCCTTGATGCGATCAATACGCAAAATATCACCGGTTGGCTCTTTCGTGAATTTGTATGCACCGTGTGAAGTACCAATCGCGATAGCCAGCGCATCTACATCAGTTTTGGCAACAAAATCAGCCGCTTCTTCAACGCCAGTTAGCAACATATCCATATCAAGTTTGCCTTCGGCACCATGACCGTCTTCTTCACCCATTTCGCCGGTTTCCAGTGAACCCAGACAACCCAGCTCACCTTCTACCGAGACACCGCCTGAATGGGCCATATCTACAACAGTTCGAGTAACATTGACATTGTATTCAAAAGACGCAGGCGTCTTCATATCTTCCATCAATGAACCGTCCATCATCACTGAAGTAAAACCAGACTGAATTGAACGTAAGCATACACCTGGCGCAGAACCGTGGTCCTGATGCATACAGATAGGAATATGTGGATACATTTCCTCAGCAGCAATGATCAGGTGACGCAGGAACGGTTCGCCCGCATAAGAACGCGCACCTGCTGAGCCCTGCATGATAACCGGGCTATTGGTCTCATCTGCAGCTTGCATAATTGCATGCACTTGTTCCATGTTGTTAACGTTGAATGCTGGCATGCCAAAATTATTTTCAGCCGCATAGTCCAGCAATTGACGTAATGTTATCAGGGCCATTTCGGACCTCCTTCTTAAAGTTGCAACTTAACTAGTTGATTTATATAAATTCTATTTTTCCGTCGTATGGTTGTTATCTGACAACTCACCGACACGAACAATTTTCATTGCGTTGGTACCACCCAGGACACCCATCATGTCACCCTTGGTGATAACAACCAAATCACCATCGCGGACTGCCCCTCTGCGTAGCAGTTCATCGACGGCCTCGCGGTTTACCTCGGCATGATCTTTGACAGAAGGCTCGAAGCTAACCGGGTAAACACCTCGATAAAGAGTTACTTTTCTAC
>JASFLL010000325.1:0-3400 GCA_050118115.1 Thioalkalispiraceae bacterium | reverse complement strand
CGTTATTGTCCGTAGCACGACCCACTTTCAATTCGCCAAAACTCAGCACAATCGTATGGGTATTGATTACATGTCGGTTTCGTAACAGTGTCATGGTGCCTCGTAGCGTGTTGCTCTGTCCGATAGTTATTTTACCTGCCAGGAGATATGCACTATTACATGCGTCTTACAACTTAAGGTTGTTTAAAATTGCGCTTTTTTTATGCTTTCCACGTGAACATCAAATACTCAAGTATATGACCGCGATAAATTAGCGCTGCAAAGTCCTTAACAATGTATGGACACTGGCAATGACGTAACAAGTTGATCAATAAAAAAGACGTCAATTTAGTCGTTTGGGAGTAGGAGGGGGAGTTGCTGTCATCCTGGTGCCGTTTGTTATCCAGGCCACAGGCAAACCAGAGATGTTAAAAATGGTCGGTAGTGTTTACTACTCCAAAGCGCATCCAGACCGTGACGGGCCATCCGATGAATACATATGCACACTACATTACCAGGCATACACTCCTGGACAGTAACTTCGCATTTATGAGTGAGGTCACATTCGACCCAGCGACAAACAAAAAGGCTGTATCACAGTTTAATGTAGGTAAGTATTCAGGCACATTGTATGTACTCAGTCACTGTTAATAAGCATGATCCCTGGATGAACCAGATAGTACGCTAAATCAGAGTAAACCTTGAAATACCACCCCGGTATCGGCAACGGTACCAGGCTTTGTTATACCTGTCATATTTCGCCATTATTGATCGTTACCTGGTCAGGACTGTTACGCAGTTAGCCATCTCAGCCCCTCATACTTTTCCACAACAAACGAGAACAACTATTGAGAGGTGTATGATGGATTTTGCCGATGATTTTACCTATTTCACACTGGAAGAAGTGCTGGCCGAAGTGAGAAAGCTCTATAGTCACAACAAACATGTTGTAGATATTCGCCTGGATAAGGCGGCCAACGATGACCCGACATTAAATTTTTATGTAAACAAGCCTCAGCGACTGGGGCTACATCAGCTGGGATTGCCTGGCCAGTTTCGTTGCCTGAAGACACGATTTATTGCAGCAAATAATGCCTGAACCGCGAGTTTGCTCGCGGTTCAGGCAATTTTGTTTCACTTGGGGGTAAATCTAGAACTCATCAATGCTGCCGCCAACGGCTTTCGTCAGGGCATATTTGATGGAATCCGGTGCACACATGATTGAGGCAAAACTGTTGCTGCCCATCATGGAAAGATCAGGGAAGTTGATAGCAATTCTGAATTCAGCGGGTAATGCATAGACTTTGCCTTTTGAAATGACAACTTCGTATGGAAGGTGGCCGGTTGATTTAATCTTCTTGAAATCAATTCGAGACATGATGTACTGATCGCCACTACAATCGTCTTTGTCTTTCCCGGACATGGCGACACCAATTACGGATTCTTCTTTGCCTGGCAGATCAATCTCGTAAACTTTACTCACGCCGGCTTTGTTATTAGCTAGGAACTTGTTGACCTTCTCAAGGGCTACTTTTTGATTGCTGTAGGAAGCGAGATCCAGGGTATCGGTAAAGTAGGGCATTAACCACTTGTACTGGTAATCACGTAGTTCCTTTGCGGGCAAGCCCTCTTTAGGCCCATATTCGCTGTTGTTACCTAATGCTTTTTCAAGGGCACTTCTGGCCGATGATAAATCACCGCTCATCCTGTACACGTTGGAAATATACACGGGGTTGGTATAACTGACCTGTATCTTGCCATCAGCCTTGGTCAGGGTCACTCGCTGGCCGGCGCCAAATGCACCCATGGGCGATTTTGCGGCAGTGGCTTTAATATCCGAATTGGTGATGACAATGATGTGTGCATCAGGATAGGGACTATACTCGCCGACTATCTCGAATCCGGCCTTGATCAGTTTATCGCTAACTTTTTTGCTGACATCGCCAATTGTGCCTTGCTCGTAACCTGCAAGGATGAAAGGTTTATATAGTTCTTTTGATTCGGCTGCCAGAGTCATGCTTGACCAGGCAAACAGGCTGAGCATGAGCGCCAGCAAGGTTAGATGGAGGTTTTTCATTTATCATCCTCTTGTAAAGTAATCTTTTATTTTCAGTGGCAGCAAACTTAGCTTTAATTAACGTGAGGGACAGTATCCTAAGTTACTTAACGCGCGATTATTTTATTGGATAGTAGTCAGGGTCTTGAGATGGCTAGACCCTATATTTATATTTGTAGTTTTATGTACGTTTACGTACATTCTTTATCAGGGAATAGACCCAAACTAGCCACCGTCAGTAATTTAACCAGATAGAATAGGTGTTCCAATGGATGAAAAGAAACTCGCAATTATCGCGACAAAAGGCACATTAGACTGGGCCTACCCCCCCTTTATCCTGGCCTCTACTGCAGCCGCTCTGGGCTACGAAGTGGAGATTTTTTTCACTTTTTATGGTCTGCAGCTGGTCAAGAAAAACCTGTCCCTGCAGGTAAGCCCGCTAGGTAATCCGGGGATGCCCATGCCAATGGCTATGGATAAGTGGTTTCCGGTGCTGGGAACGGCGATTCCTGGTATGCAGAGCATCATGACCATGATGATGAAGGCCAAAATGAAAAAGAAAGGCGTAGCAAGTGTGGGTGAACTGCGCGAGTTGTGCCTGGAGGGTGGCGTGAAGATGGTTGCCTGCCAGATGACCGTCGACCTGTTTGACATGAATAGCCGCGATTTTGTCGATGGTATTGAACTCGGCGGTGCCGCAACCTTCTTTAGTTTTGCCGGTGAATCCGACATTTGTCTTTATATTTAATATTTAACTAAAATACTAAAGTGTAGAGTGTGTAGAAATATTTGGAGAGAAATCATGAACAAAGCGATAAAAAATAAAATCAGACTGGCGGCAGGGGTTGCACTGCTGACACCGTCTTTGGCCTTTGCAACCAATGGTTATTTTGCCCATGGTTACGGTACGAAAAACAAAGGGCTTGTTGGCGGCGGGGTTGCAGAGCCACAGGACGCCATGATTGCTGCGACCAATCCAGCAGGGATGGTGTACGTAGGTGCTCGAGCTGACGTAGGAGCCGCTATATTCAGTCCTAGTCCACGAGGTTATACCGCGACAGCTCCAGGTGGCGCTGCTACGTTTCCACTTGCCCCGCAAACTGTTGAGAGTGATAGTGATTATTTCCTCATTCCGCATTTTGCATATAACTGGGTAATCAATCCAACCAGCACTGTAGGTGTAACCGTTTATGGTAACGGTGGTATGAATACCGATTACTCTGCATCTGCCAACGTATTTGGTGCTGGTGAAGCTGGCGTTAATCTGGAACAACTGTTTATTAATGCTTCGTACTCGGTGAAGGTTAATCCAAGTAACGCATTAGGGGTAAGTGCAATCCTTGCTTACCAGCGTTTTGAGGCAAA
>JASFLL010000324.1:0-3408 GCA_050118115.1 Thioalkalispiraceae bacterium | reverse complement strand
TGAGATGATCGTTAATTCAATAATCGGCAGCCTGCTGGTTTATACGTTACTCGGCTTAAGCCTGGAAGCCGGCGCCATCTACACGGCCTGTACCGCGATCGGTGAGTTTTTCTACCATACCAATGTCCGGACACCTCAATGGATTGGCTATATATTCCAGCGCCCCGAAATGCACCGCATTCATCATCAATACAATCGTCACAAAAACAACTATGGTGATATTGTCTGGTGGGACATGCTGTTTGGTACCTACGAAAATCCAAAGGAGTGGACACATAGCTGCGGCTTTGATGACGAAAAGGAACAACAACTTGTTAAGATGCTTGCCTACCAGGATGTGCATAAATAAAGGAATACCACTTACATTACAGGAGGAATAACCAGTGAATTATTTATCAACTACCATCGCGGCCATTAGCCTGGGACTGATTTCAACCCAGAGTTATGCAGCCGACTATGATTTCAAACCAGGATTATGGGAAACCACATCGACATCGGAAGTAACAGGCGCCCCTGCCGGGATGGAAAAAATGATGAAGTTACCATCGCATACAGAGCAAAACTGTATCAAAGAGAGTGATGTACTGTTCGAATCGGATGACAAATGCAAGTATGACAAAAAACGGGTTAGCGACAAAAAGTTGCTGGTTACTATTACCTGTACGACAAAAGAAGGCGTAATCAAAGGCAACGGCGAAGTCAATTTTAATGGCAAGACATCATCTGGCTGGTTTGAGATGAATGTGCCTCAGGGTCCGTCAGGGCAGATGAAAATGAAAAGCACCTTTCACGCCAAATATCTTGGCGCCTGTAAATAAAAAGTCATCCTCCGCATACGCAAGTAATAAAAAAGGAGTATGCCATATGGCCCGCACACCGATTAGCAGACGGCAGTTCAACCAGTGGCTGGCATCGAGCCTGCTATTAAGCAGTCCACTTGCCCGCAGCCAGGCCTCCACCAGTATGAACAAACCACCCGCGCACATTCATGCCGCGGCGATCCAGATGGTACCCAGGCTGGCGGATGTAGAGTGGAACATGAACCAGGCCGAGCAGTTGATTCGCAAGGCCATCAAGATGGGCGCAGAGTGGATCATTATGCCGGAGATGTTTACCTCGGCCGTGGCCTTTCACCCGGACATGCACCAGGCCATTCAGCCGTATGACGGCGCGCCACTCAAACTGCTAAAAACACTCGCGCGTGAAGGCAACGTGGTGATCGGCGGTTCGTTTCTCGCCCGCCGTGAGCAACAGGTGCATAACACCTTTATGCTCGCCTTCCCTGATGGCAAGGTGACACAACATAACAAGGACATCCCCACCTATTGGGAAAACTGTTACTACCAGCCGGGCCACGATGACGGGGTGATGGCGACGCCGGTGGGACCGGTCGGTGCGGTGCTGTGCTGGGAGTTCATTCGCTCGCAAACCGCGAGGCGACTGTTGAATAAGGTAAACCTGGTGGTGGGCGGTTCCTGCTGGTGGACCTTACCGGATGATGCCGATGCCGACAGCCCACGCCGCGCGGACAATCTGAGGATGTGTCAGCAAGCGGCACCGCACATGGCAAAAATGCTGGGGGTGCCGGTGATCCATGGTTCACACGCCGGTCACTTCAACGGTTTCTTCAGCCCGTCGCTGCCGGACGTGGAATATAATTCCAGTTTCCTGGGGGAAGCAATGATTGTCGATGCGAAAGGTAAGGTGCTGGCACGTCGCGCACAACGTGAAGGTGAAGGTGTGGTCATCGCCCGCGTGGCCTTGCCCGAGCAACCCACGCCCTCCGCACCGATCCCGAAAAGTTTCTGGACCCCCAAAGAAATGCCCGAGGACTGGAAATCTTCTTTCGAGCGCTGGCGCAACAAGGGTGCGGACTACTACAAGCTGGTCACCGAACCTTACCTTAAAACCGGTGAAATTCCGGAATATGTCCCCGAGTTTATGCGGGATTAACACTTCACAGAAAATATAAGCGACTATTCCCAGGTAGCTATTCCCAAGTAACGTGGCCATCCTCATCCACGACTCTCCATTGCAGGGGGCGCTGCGGTAGTCGGCTCGCGAGTTGCGATGCGGCCAGGGTGCGTGCCGCATTCTCTACCAGCACCTTGAATTCCTCAACACAACGATGCGCTGCGGGCGTGGGATCAATCACCTCGCATAAAATCGCCACCGGGGTAGGACGAAGGGCAATCACACCGTTGAGCATCACGACGCCCTCGCTACGTTCAAGCCAGTCCGCGGCCAACCCGAGAAGTTGCTCAGAAGCATGATCGTCAACATGAAGTGCGTGTTTGTAGGAGGACATGGGTGCTAATTATCTATCACTATTGGTAACGAAATACGGCTAGTGTCATTTTTGAATAATCAGGATCAGAGTCTATCCCCAATTGTCAGGTTGCGTCCATATATGTCTTATTATGGGTCTTTAACTGAACTATATGATAACAATTGTTTCTTACTATATAAGCGTTAAATACCAGGATATTCGCAATGTTTGCTATATATAATATAGATGGTCGCAGGTTTCGAGACACTCTGGAAAAGCTCCGTAAAGTCAAAAATATCCAGACGGAAAACGGATTGATGTTTCATACCGATATAACACAGGATAAAACACTCTCCAAGCAATCTAAGCCTCAATCTGATAATAAAGACTTTGGTGTTTCTGACAAGGCTATCGCGGCTTATCGAGAGATGCGACACTTAAATAAGCGGGAACAAATAGTCCATGCCTATCAGCTGATGAAATATCCAGTCAAAACAATTAACACTAACATCAATATATTAGATGCCAATAAGCAATTGCAAACAAATGGTATCCAGCAAATGCCGGTATTAAGTGAGCAGCAACATCTTATCGGTATGCTTGATGTTAAAGACTTATTGAAGTATTTGCTTATAGACGGTGATCAGACACATTATGTTCGCGGAAAATCAGTACAGGATGCCATGTCAAATGAAGTCATCACCGCAGATCCAGTATCGGATATTCGCAGAATTGCCTCAGTCATGCAGGAATACCATCTCAACGCCATACCCATCGTGAATGAACGAGACTCTTTGATCGGTATCGTTTCACGTAGTGATATATTACGCGCAGTAATGAATGACCCGCCGCTCACCCTGTGGTCCTGAGATTTAGAAAGGATTGTGTACTTCTGCATTGAGTGATGATTTCAGCTAGCTGCTATTAAATAGCGCAGCGTCTGAGCCCCACTAATATTAATTTTTCACAACCATTCATCGTTATTTGGCACTGGACAAGATCAAAAAATTGGCAATAACTATCTGTAGATTAAGAGACACACACTCGGCCTATTGATAGTGATTCAATGGTGTTCGTTGAATTTCAGGCAGAAAAAGACGTGAATACGATAATAACTATGAGCTGTAATTTAAAGTTAC
>JASFLL010000323.1:0-3409 GCA_050118115.1 Thioalkalispiraceae bacterium | reverse complement strand
TTCTGGTTGATCTCTCCTTATCAATGTCTGCCCGTGACATCAATCCTAGTCGCATTGAGAGAACAAAACTGGAGTTACTCGACCTGGTTGAACGTCTCGATAAGACGCGCATGGGTTTGATCGTTTATGCTGCACAACCACACCTGTTAATCCCACCGACTTCAGACAAAAACTTACTACGCTACTATATAAAGCTACTACGTACCCGGCTGTTACCCAGTGAAGGTTCCAGCCTTTTCCAGGCCGTTCACTTTGGCATCGACCTCTTTGCAAAACAATCAGCCATGGATAAACAAAAAAATCATCGGGCAATACTTTTGATCACAGACGGTGAGGCAAATCTTCCGGCCAGTAAAATTAACCAGCAACTGGACCTGCTTGCCGCAAATCTTAAACAAGCAAATATCCAGCTATACGCGCTTGGGATTGGGACACTGCAAGGTGCACCGCTTTTATCAGACACTAAAGGCTGGCTTAAATTTGATGGCCATCCAGTTGTTTCCAGACTAAATCAGAATTTATTAACCAAACTGGCCAATACCGGTAATGGCAAATATATATCCGTTAAAGACGATGACAGTGACTGGCAACTACTTTATAACCAGGGTATTGGTAAACTGGCCATTCAATCAGATACTCAAAAACAGAACCAGCGAGTCAGGTGGGTTGAGTACTATCAGGGCTATATTTTACTTTCAGTTTTCCTGTTCTTTCTGAGTTTATCACGTCCTGGAAATAAACGCCTGTCTTCTACCCGGATCTCGACATTACTCCTGCTCCTTTTAACATTTATAATGATCAGCCCACAGGCTGTACATGCAGACAACAAAAGTAACTACCGGCTTGGCTATTCAAAATTTATGGACGGCGATTACCAGGCAGCGAGACAGGCCTTTGCGGGTGTCGATGGTTACGCCGGGCGATTTGCAGAAGGGAGTATGGCCTATCAACTGAAACAATATCAACAGGCCATACCACTATTTATTCAGGCTACGCTGGATGCCAGCACTGATCAACAGCGTATTCAGGCCATTTTTAATCTCGCCAACTGTTACTTTAAACTTCAGTACTACCCGGAGGCTGAGCGACTTTATCAGGACGTATTACGCTACCAGCCAAATAACACCGCAGCTCAGACAAACCTGCGAATAGCCATCGCCCTCAAAAAACAGGCACGTGACAACGAGCAAATCGTTGCGCAGCGCCAGGGAAAAGGACCACGCAGTGCCGATGCCCCGGATAATATGGATATTACAACCGGCAAAGTGACACTGGGGGACACAGAGTCAATATCGGAAAACAAACCATACCCACATTCACAGGCGCTAAGGCCTGACCAATCTGAACAGGCACTCGAACATTCCGCACCTGCATCAGAAAAGATTGACCTCTACAAGGATAAAAGCTGGACCTATGATATTTCCTCGCTGTCACAGCTTAAACAGCTAAACCCAAAAATTACTACTGATGAAGCCATACTCTGGAAGCGATTATTCGAATTCGAGGAAAATTATGAGGCAGCGCAACAACAGCCGAACGTCCTGCCAGGGATTAAGCCATGGTGAACAAGGTATTTAAAATATTGCTCAGTTTATCCTTTGTCCTTATCGCGACGAACATTCATGCCGCGAGCCCTTTTACTGTGACATTATCCAGCGATCAGTTGCAACTGGGGAAAAGCGCCACCCTTGTACTTCATGCTTCTACTACAAGGCCCAGCCTTGACACGGTAGATCTTACAGAATTAAAAAAACAATTCCATGTCAATACAATTGCAGACATCAGTATAAACGAGGCCGCCAATCAACAACGCTGGAAATTACGTATCACCCCTTACCGTACAGGTAAACAGACAATCCCCAGCATGTTTTTTAATGGCCAAATGAGCGAGCCATACCTGATCAACGTCCAGGCTCCAGTGGATGATAAAACACAAACACCTATTGAAATCCGCTACAGTGTTTCGAAGGCTGATCCCTGGCTGCGTGAACAGGTCCTGGTTTCTGTCCTGGTAAACACCACATTTGCATATGCGCAGTTGTCTACCCATCCATTTAAACAGGCAAATATGGAGATCCAGGAACTGGATGTCGATCATGTACAGGTCAGACGAGAACAACTCTCGCACCAATATAAAACCGGCTGGGCTATCTTTCCATTAATTCAAAAAAAACTCGTCGTGACTCTTCCGCCTGTAGAACTGGTCCGGGACGGTGTCACCACACACCATTTTTACATGCCTCCGGTTGAACTCGATGTTCGCCCACTTCCCGTATATATACCCGCAACCATCCCGGTAGGCCATGTATATATCCAGGATAGCGAGCAATTACGATTTTTACAGGAGGATGAACTGGCAAATCATGATCTGAGTATATTCGGTGATAATCTGCGAGTTACCAGTTTGCCCGACATCTCGCACCAGTTTCGCAGCACCCGTTCCATTAAACTTTACCCAGCATCAAGCCATCCCGTACAAATAAATTCGGCAGCCGGGATCACGAGTCATATTGACTATTCGATACCATTCAAACCTGTGCAGCAGGGTTATTCAGCGATAAACGATCTCATCATCAGCTACTTCGATACAACAAACGGTATACTCGTCAGCCGGCACTATCCTTCAATCTATTTATTTTCTCTGAATAAGTGGATTATTTGGGTGCTAATGTGCCTGCTTGCGGTCACTTTAGTCTATGCGATGAAAAAATTATTGCTATTGCTGATTAGATTTAACAGAAAGCGCAGCGACTACAATCGGGCAATGAGGATATTAAACAAAAACTGCACACCAGATGACATTCTATCTGCAATAAGATTGTTAGCGGTGATAAATGGCAATTCTGCCAACATAACACTACAACACTGGTTTTCTGGCTTACCTGACAGGGTGGTAGAGTCAAATACACATTTATTGAAACAGCTCAACTCACTACTTTATAAAAACCGGCCAGAATTGGTGACAACAGAAACACGACGGGCAATCTTAACCATCGCGAATAACTGCGTACCATTGCTTATCCGCTTGCTAAATCGTAAATAACCTGATTTTAGTATGATTCGCCCCAGCTGATTGTCTGCTCCAGGTGCTTGATCTTAATTTGCTGTTCCTTAATGATCTCATTGACCACATCGCCCAGTGTGACCATTCCGACCAGAATTCCATTTTGCATAACCGGCATATGACGAATATGATGCTCTGACATCATTACCATACAGTCCTCGATGTCCTGCTCAGGCACTGTGTAAAGCACATCTCTGGTCATGATTTCATCCACACTCGTATCCCGTGAAGAGCGTCCCTTGAGAACCACTTTTCGTGCATAATCGCGTTCGGACAAGATGCCAACCAGCCTGTCGTTATGCGTCACGACCAGGGCACCGATTCCTTTTTCGTCCATCAGGGCGA
>JASFLL010000322.1:0-3412 GCA_050118115.1 Thioalkalispiraceae bacterium | reverse complement strand
AATGCCATTGTCCCTGTTAGGCGCAAAACTCGCCTTTGCCATCGCGGACGTGGACGACAGGCGGCAACGCAAAATCACCAATATCGTGCGGACTACCGGCTCCGGGCTCATTGAAAAGATTGGCACGATTTTGGTGCCTTCCGTGCAGATCCAGAATTTACTGACCCGTTTACGCCGCCCGGGATCGCGCATCTGGATTACCGACCAAAACGGTCGCGTCATTGCCTTAAGTGGCAACCTGAAAGATACCAACACAAATGTTTACGACCTGGCCGAACCCGGCGAAGACGACAATGGTGTATTAACCGCGCTGATTCGTGCTGTCTACCGCTCCCTTCTCACGCAACCTCCGAAAGAATTTCATGACGATTTATCCACGGCGTCGCAACTGAATACGCCGGAAATCAAACAGGCCTTGTCGGGCAATCCCGCCACCCGCTGGCGCAATACACCGGATGAGCAGGTTAACATCTTGACGGCGGCCTTTCCGGTGAGCGGCGGCAAGGACGTCGTTGGCAGTGTTGCAATTGAAGAGACCTCCAACAGTATTCTTATTTTGCAAAACCGCGCCGTGGAAATTCTTATTAACCTAAGTTTGCTCGCGCTGCTGGTAACAGCGTTCACGGTGTTCGCCTATGCCACTCGCCTGTCTTTTCGGGTCAGGAAACTGCGTGACGACGCCGATCAGGCCATTGGCGCGGACGGCCGCGTGGTTGGCAGCATTAAACGCTCCAAGGCCTCCGACGAAGTGGGCGACCTTTCCCGCAGCATGTCGGACATGGTCGACCGGCTGGCGGAGTACAATCGCTATCTTGAAACCATGGCCAGTAAACTATCCCATGAATTACGCACCCCCATTACCGTGGTTCGATCATCACTGGAGAACCTGGAAACGGTGGATGACGAACACAAGGAATATACCAAACGGGCCAGGGAAGGGGTTGAACGGCTCAGCAACATATTGACCCGCATGAGTGAAGCCACGCGTCTGGAACAGACAATTCAAACGGAAGAACGCCAACAGTTCAATATAGAACAGGTCGTTAACAGTTGTGTTAACGGTTATAAAGTTGCCCACCGCAAACAAATATTCAGCCTGCAACTGGAAAATACCGTAGAGAAGCCCTTTATCATAAACGGTGTGCCGGATCTCATTGCACAACTACTGGATAAACTGGTATCCAACGCCATGGACTTTGCCAGGTCCGGTACTACCGTCGTGATTCGATTAATTAGAAGTGAAAACCATATTAAGCTGCAGGTTATCAACGAAGGCCCCACCCTGCCCGACAAAATGCAAAGCAATCTGTTTGATTCCATGGTTTCCATGCGGGAAAAACGCGGCAAGCAACCGCATCTCGGGCTGGGACTATATATCGTGCGGCTGATCACCGAGTATCATCAGGGAACCGTCAAGGCAGAAAACAAGTCAGATGATAAAGGTGTTGTATTTACGGTGACATTGCCCGCAGCCTAACCGGGGTAAACCGTGCGCATCGCACATGCAATGACGGGAAAACTCAATGAAAAACAAACTTGCCGTTGGTATCGTTTTAACAGGTGTGGTATTAACCAGCTGCGCGCAAAGTCCTCAAAAGCCCGGACAGGCACAGCCTCCTTTCGCTGATATTCACTTACATTACAATTGGGATCAGGAAGAAATCATCGATCCGGCTACGGTTGTTGAACGCTTAAAGGAACAAAATATCGTCCTGGGTGTTGTATCCAGCGTTCCCAGTGACTATGCCCTGAAGTTGCACGAAGCCGGGGGCGACTGGATTATCCCCTTGTTCAGCCCTTATATTACCGTCCCCCATCGCCAAAGCTGGTATCTCGATGACGCCGTGGTGGAACAGGCCCGCGCCGGACTGGAAGCGAAACACTATCGAGGGATCGGGGAATTGCACTTGTGGTCAGGCTTGCCGCCCCGCCAGGATAATAAGGTGTTACTGGCATTATTTGAACTGGCCCGTGAATATGATGTTCCCTTCCTGTTGCATACCGAAACGTCCAAAGCCGATTATATTGTTCCCATTTGTCAGCAACACAAAGATGTGCGTATCCTGTGGGCCCACGCCGGTGGCATATTAAAGCCGGCCGACGTGGAAAACGCCATGCAGGCCTGCGCCAATCTCTGGGTGGAATTGTCAGCTCGCGATCCCTGGCGTTATGCCAGCCTTGTCAGTGACGATGGCACGTTACCAAAAGCCTGGAGAGAACTTATCGTAAAGTATCCCGATCGCTTTATGACCGGCACTGACCCGGTATGGGGGGTGACCAAAACCCAGCGCTGGGACGAACCCGACGAAGGATGGGACCATTTACCCAAACTGATCGACTTTCATCGCAAATGGCTTGCAGAGCTACCGCCGCACGTCGAGGAACAGGTCCGTTTGTTAAACGCCAGGGATTTTTTCAGGGCAACTGTCAATACAATGTGAATAACGGCATATCAAAGGCAATAAACAGCAATATTCGTTTTTCCGCTTCGTCTACGCCCTGAATCTTGGCGCCCCGCTGATAGCCGATACCGACATTTAAAGGATAGTCTTTTATACCAAGCGTTAGATAAGCCGCCGGTGCAACGACATCCTCTAACTGCAAATTTTCGGTATCGCCGTTTAACTTCAATGTTACCGGATAGCCGAAATCAAATGGCGCCACCATGAAACTTAACGATGTTCCCCAACGAAATCCATAGCTGTATTCGAGCCCGATCGGCGCAATAATACCGTGCTGGTAATCTTTATTGGCCGTAGCCGGGTTATCGATTTTTCCAGCGGCATAACCCAGATAAGAGGAAATCAATATATGGTGACTGCCTTGTTCGCGTTTAACAAAGAAACTAACCGCCGGCATCGTGTATTGTGACAATAGTGATTTCACTTCGTCGGAAGTTTTTGCATCGGAAATTTGCGCAAAAAATAGTACGTGTTTCTTGAGTCTGTCTATTCCCACCTTATCTTCAACGTGTGTTTCTTTCAGAACCTTAATGGCCTCCAGCGCCTTCAGTGTATTACTTTCTGCCGCACGAATTTCTTTTTTATAATCTTCCAGCTTTTTATAGCCTACCACGGCTCCCGCCACTGCAATTGAAATTTTCCCGATGGGTTTGTCCAGTTCCTGTTTTACACGCTCGCGCCAGTCAACGTTTATTTTCTCCTTCGCTTTAAGGATTTTGCAGATTGATTGTTCGCTGTCTTTCTGGCAATCCGCTATAAGTTTTTCTTCATCAAGCACGATGTTACTTTTTTGCTCGCCAAGAAGCTTTATCCAGCTTCGCAAATCCTCAACGCTACTTTCCAGTCTGACAGAATATTCGTTGTAAAGATCAACAAACTGCTGGCTATTTAATTTTTGCGTACTGCATTTATCAAGATCCGTAAAACTCTCGAGTTTCTTGTCCAGATCC
>JASFLL010000321.1:0-3416 GCA_050118115.1 Thioalkalispiraceae bacterium | reverse complement strand
AACGGTCCAGGATTCTGAACAGGGTCTTCATATCACGTGGAATGTGTTTTAATAGATATGCTGCCACTTCATCCGGTAGATCAAAGCCCCTTTGCCTCGCACGCAGCGACAGGGCCGCTACCTTTTCTTCATCAGGCAATGACTGAACCTGAATGGTGATTCCCCAGGTAAGGCGTGAAACAAGATCATTTAACTGAAGCCCAATGTTATTCGGTAAACCATGTGCGCTAATCCTTAGTTTCTTACCTGCCTCCCTCACTCGGTTAAATAAATCGAACAATGCCTCTTCCCAGTCAGATTTGCCTGCAAGAAGTTCGACATCATCAAGACAAATTAAATCGGCACCTTCCAGGCCCTCAAATATTTCAGGTTGCCAGTGTTCGAGTTCTTTGAGTGGAAGATAAATAGAATTCTGTTGATAATGACACAGTGCCTGGGCCAGATGTGTTTTACCGGTTGCCTGCTTTGACCAGTAATAAACGAAAGGTTCTTCAGAGGTTAATAACGAAATTAATTGTTCATTTCCGGTTGCAATGTAATTCTCAAAGGTAGCTGCATCATTCAGCTTGATTTGTAATGGGATCTGATATGCAGGCATAAATTATCCAGAATACATTGTGCTGGATTTATATTGCTCATGTAGATAACGCAGGATCACTGCAATGATTGCCGCAACAGGGAGAGCCAGCAGGACACCAAGAAAACCAAACAGTTGTCCACCCGCCAGCACAGCGAAGATAACAGCCACAGGATGTAGACCAATACGATCACCCACGAGTGCTGGCGTTAAGACCATACCTTCAAGCATTTGACCAACCATGAATACGATACCGACATATACCAGGTGGGTCAGATCACTGAACTGCATGACCGCAGCGATGCTGGCAATGACGATCCCAACGATGAAACCAAGATAAGGTACAAAACTCACCAGGCCAGCAATCAGTCCGATCAGCAGAGCCAGATCCAGACCAATGAAACCGAGGCCAACACTATAGATAAGGCTTAGCGCCAGCATGACCAGCAGCTGGCCGCGTAAAAAGGAACCCAGCACTTCATCCGACTCTTTTGCAATTTTGCAGATGACCGGCTCAGATTTTCTTGGCAAGGCTTCGCGAACACGAGCAACCAGAATATCCCAGTCACGGAGCATATAAAAAGTCACTACCGGTATTAACACCAGGTTTGCGGCTAAAGCCGCCAGATATGCACCTGAACGGCTAATCGAAGTTATAATTGTCGTCGCTACACCACCCGCCTGTGTCCAGTTAATGTTCAAATTCTTCTTTAACTGTTCCGGGTCAATAATAATGTCCATACCAAAACGGGCATTTAACCAGGGAATTAACTGCGTCTGGATTTTCTCTATATAGATAGGAATTTTCTGCCCCAGAATCACAATTTGTTTTTCGAGCATAGGTATGACGATAATTAATGCCGTCACGGCAATAAGTGTCAGCACCAGAAAAACAATAACCACTGCCAACGTCCTGGGGAGTTTGTACTTTTCCAGGCGGTCAACCAGTGGATCACCTATGTAAGCCAGTATCGCCCCAATCACAAACGGTGTTAGTACGGGAGCAAGCAGGTAGATCAATACCCCACTTACAACCAATATTGTCAGCCAGTACCATTTGTTTAAATCTGTCACGCTTGTTCCTCTCCCCTTTTGCTTCCTTGCCTGTTTTTGCCGCGGGTATCACTAATTGCTCGTTTTGACCAAACGATAATATACGCCAGACCGCTTAATAGTGAAGTTATCATAACGACATAAATCGTTCCCTGGGTTAACCAGGCAGGTACCATTTCGGCCATGGGGAGTGAAGACAGGTGATACAACATCAATAGCACCAGAAATATCTGTGCTGCCGTGTTGATTTTACTCAACACTAATGGACTCATAGTGATGTCCTGCACCAGTAATCGATATGCAAGGGCACCCAGTACGATAACCAGATCGCGACCAATGACGATTGCCACCAGCCAGACTGGCAGGTGGCCGAGTAATCCCAGCATAAAGTAACTGGCAGTCATCAATAACTTGTCGCCCATGGGATCAAGAAAGCTCCCAAGTCTTGTCGTCCAGTTAAAACGCCGCGCTAAAAAGCCATCTAGTCCATCAGACACACCGGCAATAAAAAACAGCAACAGCGCATAGCTGTACTGTTTATTCCATAGCAGGTAAACCGTTGGAATTACCAACAGGATACGGATGATGCTAATCAGGTTGGGGATAAATCTCACGGCACCAGTCGATAAACCAGGTCTGGTTTTATGTCATTGTTTTTGACCTGCTCACCGACTTGTGGATTTTGTGGAGAGCTGGTCATTGCAGCCGCATCGTTGGCCAGGGTATGCCCAAGCGCAACCGCACGTGCGACACCCAGGCGGCCCTGGGGAGTAGTTAGCTTAAAAATAGCGTGGTTGCTCGCGAGATAATACGGCTGGACTGCACTGACACTGGAGAGCTTTTGCAGATAGGCCAGACTGCGATTGTAGTCAGCCAGATTTTTGATATCCTGAATATCAACCAATACTGTACCCGCTTCAGCCTGGACCGCGGAGGCATAGCGGGATGAAAGAACCTCAGCGGTAGTATCGATACCCGGGAAAAGTACCTCTGAAAGTGTCGCTCCCGAGATTGACCAGTCCTGGCGCCGACTGTCTGAATACAGTGACCAGCGTGCATTCCAGTACCCACCTTTGCTTTGAAATACACGACCAACCAGGACCGCCTCAGTTTGATAGCGTTGTGAGGCTTGCATAATGGTCGATTCAAAATTACCCCAGACATCGCTGGTGCGTAACGCCGTACGGTCTTTTAGATCAAGCAAGGGTAAGCGAATCGGGACGCCACGGCTGTGTGATTGTTGAACCAGAATATTTCTGGCCGCGTCCTGGGAATTATTACCAATCAGCTCACGACGGCCATGGCTATCGATCACCAGCCAGACAAGGGTTACCGGTCGGGTAGTTCCCCACACCGGAATGTTATTTTTATGGAGGAGCCGTGTCACGGCTGCTTCATCGAAACGAACCCAAAGCATCAGGTTTCTGCTTTGATCTTGATCCGGCTTTGGTTTGTATTTTAAATAGCGGTATTGCTGGGCATAGTGTGTCGCCAGCTCGATCGCCTCCTGGATATTGGGATAATCTGTCGACTGGGCAATATCAACACGGCCGGAAACCCGAATTAGTACCTGCATAAACGCCTGACGCAGGGCTTCTGTGCGCTCGTCTTTTGCCTGGCTGGTTACCAGTACCCGCGATTCATATATACCCTTGACGGTATCCGCAGAGGCATATTGTGTGGTCAGCATAGCCAGGCTGATGGCAAGAACCAGGCTACTGATGGCCAGTAACTGGCTAGTCGTATATTCGATAATATTCATTTTGGAAGAACAATAATTTTTAAA
>JASFLL010000320.1:0-3425 GCA_050118115.1 Thioalkalispiraceae bacterium | reverse complement strand
ATATTTCTGCCGACAAGGCGCTGAGTCAGGAACAACTGGATACCATCGCTCCCTTGATCCATGACCGCATGGTGGAAGCGGTGCTGCGTGATTTTGATGATGCTGAAGTCCTGTTCAAACAGGCTGAGCCTGCCCCCTTTAAATCTGTCGATATCCTAAATGGTGGACGCAAGGCCCTTGAAGTGGCCAATTTCGATTGGGGCCTGGCTCTTGCTGATGATGAAATTGATTACCTGGTTGAAAACTTCACCGCCCTGGGTCGAAATCCCAATGACATTGAGTTGATGATGTTTGCCCAGGCCAATTCAGAACATTGCCGACACAAGATCTTTAATGCTGACTGGATCATCGATGGTAAAAAGCAAGATCGATCACTCTTTAAAATGATTCGCAACACCCATGAAAAGCATTCACAGGGAATTCTTTCAGCCTATAAAGATAACTCTGCCGTGATCGAGGGCTTTAACACCGACCGATTTATGCCAGACAGCAAGACGCATCAGTATGGTTATTCGAAAGAACCTGTCCATATCCTGATGAAAGTGGAAACACATAATCACCCAACTGCCATTGCTCCATTCCCCGGTGCCGCGACCGGGTCAGGGGGTGAGATTCGTGACGAAGGTGCGACAGGTCGAGGTTCCAAACCCAAGGCAGGACTCTGTGGTTTCTCAGTCTCTAATTTGCAGCTGGAAGAATTACCACAGCCCTGGGAAACAGATCACGGCAGACCGTCAAGAATCGTTTCTGCACTGGATGTCATGCTTGAAGGACCTATTGGCGCGGCTGCTTTTAATAACGAATTTGGCCGGCCCAATATCTGCGGTTACTTTCGAACCTATGAAGAAACGATAAACAGCGCAGATGGCCAGGAAGTCCGTGGTTACCACAAGCCAATTATGCTGGCAGGTGGTGTGGGTAACATGCGTGGTGAACATATTGATATGTTAGAGGTGCCAGTTGGCGCCAAACTAATTGTCATTGGTGGTCCGGCGATGCTAATCGGCCTCGGTGGTGGCGCCGCTTCCTCGATGAACACTGGCTCTAGTCACGAAGACCTGGATTTTGCTTCGGTACAGCGAGGTAATCCCGAAATGCAACGCCGTTGCCAGGAAGTTATCGATCAATGCTGGCAACAGTCAGATAACAACCCTATCCTCTGGATTCATGATGTGGGAGCAGGGGGACTGTCCAATGCCATGCCAGAGTTAGTCCACGACAGTCAGCGTGGAGGTCACTTCCAGTTACGCGAGATTCCAAACGATGAGCCCAGCATGTCACCCATGGAGATCTGGTGCAACGAATCACAGGAACGTTATGTCCTTGCCGTCAAGGCCGAGGACCTGGATGCATTTATTGCATTGTGTGAAAGAGAACGTTGTCCCTATGCGGTCCTGGGTGAAGCGACAAAAGAAGAACAGCTGGTTGTCGAAGACTCGCACTTTAACAATAAACCCATTGATATGCCGCTGGATGTCCTGTTGGGCAAACCACCGAAGATGTTGCGTGAGGTTAAACACCAAACGTCTGCACAACAGGATTTTGATGTTGCCGGGATTAGCCTGGATGACGCGCTAACACGCTTGTTGCAGTTGCCTACTATTGCGGCCAAACAATTTTTGATTACGATTGGTGATCGTAGTGTGACCGGGATGGTTACCCGTGATCAACTGGTCGGTCCCTGGCAGGTCCCGGTTGCCGACGTGGCAGTGACTTCAACTGGCTTTCATGGTTATAGCGGTGAAGCCATGGCTATGGGAGAACGTACACCCACCGCACTTCTGGATCATGCAGCATCAGCACGGATGGCAGTTGCTGAGGCGATTACCAATATCGCAGCTGCCAGAGTCGAGAAGCTGACCGATATCGTTTTATCTGCCAACTGGATGGCACCTGCGGGGCACCCAGGTGAAGATGCCGGCTTGTACGATGCGGTAAAAGCAGTCGGTATGGAATTGTGTCCGGAGCTGGGTTTAACGATTCCGGTTGGTAAAGACTCAATGTCGATGAAGACCGTCTGGCAGGACGGCAATGAAAACAAAAGTGTAACTGCACCTTTATCATTGATTATTTCTGCTTTTGGTCGTGTCCAGGATGTTCGCAAGACATTGACGCCTGAACTCAAAAAAGATCAGGGTGACAGCCAATTACTGTTGATCGACCTTGGTAAGCAGCAAAACCGCCTGGGTGGTTCCTGTCTGGCCCAGGTCTATAAAGCGATTGGCAAGCAACCGGCTGACCTGGACGATCCACAATTGCTCAAATTATTTTTCTCTGCAATCCAGCAATTAAATGAGAAGGATCTTCTATTAGCTTATCATGATCGCTCCGATGGCGGGGTGATGATTAGTTTATGTGAAATGGCCTTTGCCGGTCATTGCGGTCTGGATATCAATCTGGATGTATTTGGTGACGCCAGCCTGGCAGGACTCTTTAGTGAAGAGTTAGGTGCAGTTATTCAAGTTAAAACT
Organism: Thioalkalispiraceae bacterium; assembly: GCA_050118115.1. Classification (GTDB taxonomy): domain Bacteria; phylum Pseudomonadota; class Gammaproteobacteria; order UBA6429; family Thiohalophilaceae; genus SZUA-24. The sequence goes on along the minus strand of JASFLL010000320.1, from coordinate 954 downwards.
TCAGATATGAATTCAGTGATGCAAATTTTTAAAGAAACACAACTGGATCATTGTGTACATGAAGTTGCAAATATAAATCAGGATGATGCCATACGTTGTATTCAGGGTGGAAAAGTGTTGCTGGAGAAATCACGGATTGAATTACAGCGTTTATGGTGGGCCACGTCTTACCAGATACAGGCGCTGCGTGATAATGCCGACTGCGCAAAACAGGAATACGATTCGATACTCGACGCAAAAGATCCTGGCCTGTCAGTAAAATTGAGCTTTGATATAAATGAGGATATATGCGCGCCCTATATAAATAAAGGTGAACGACCGAAAATGGCAATCATGCGCGAACAGGGAGTCAATGGCCATGTAGAAATGGCTGCTGCATTTGATCGCGCGGGTTTTGATTGTACCGATATTCATATGAGTGATTTAATCGCAGGCCGATTCGATCTGAAAGACTACAAAGGCATGGTTGCCTGTGGTGGTTTTTCTTATGGTGACGTGCTGGGTGCCGGTGGTGGATGGGCAAACTCGATTCTGTTTAATCAACGGGCTCGAGACCAGTTCGAAACTTTCTTTAATCGTGCTGATACTTTTGGCCTGGGTGTCTGCAACGGTTGCCAAATGATGTCGCGTTTGAAGGATCTCATTCCAGGGGCATCACACTGGCCAAGTTTTGTGCGTAACTTATCCGAACAATTCGAGGCGCGTTTTGTTCTGACCCGGGTTTATGACTCACCGTCTGTACTGTTGCAGGGCATGCAGGGTTCGTTAATGCCCATTGTGGTTGCACATGGGGAAGGCCGGGTACAGTTTGCGAGTAGCGACGATAAGCAAAAAACGATTGATCAGAAACTGGTGAGTCTGCGTTATCTCGATAACCATGGCAATGTGACGGAAACCTATCCTTTCAATCCTAATGGTTCGGTCGATGGTATTACCGGTGTCACCACAGAAGAT
>JASFLL010000319.1:0-3429 GCA_050118115.1 Thioalkalispiraceae bacterium | reverse complement strand
TGGTTAAATATTTTACTATGTATCCTGTGCGTCAATATCTGTAGCAATATGACATAGATATTTTCTGTTAATCATTATTTAAGTTTTATGTATTAGTATAAAATGGTAATTAATACCATTATGAGGAATACATCATGACCAAAGAAGAGCGTGTCAAGGTTTGGGATATTGCGGTCCGGGTTTTTCACTGGTCATTGGTACTGTCTTTTACCATCGCCTACCTGAGCGGGGAGGAAGAAGATCAATTACATATTATATCCGGTTATGTTGTGCTTGGATTGATTGCCTTTCGAATTATCTGGGGTTTTATCGGTACCCGCTACGCACGTTTCTGGAATTTCATCTATAGCCCCAGACACATTCTGGCCTATACACGCTCATTAATGAGCGGTAAACCCTTACACTACCTTGGGCATAACCCGTTGGGTGGCCTGATGATCCTGGCGTTACTGTCCTCGCTTCTTATAACTATCTGGTCCGGGCTGGAACTGGAGGCCTTGGAAGGAGAGGGACCGCTTGCCGTTAAAACTGAAATGATTAAACCGGTCTATGCAGATTCAGATCGCCATGAGCATGAAGGAGAACATGAAGGTGATGAGTTCTGGGAAGACGTGCATGAGTTTTTTGCCAATCTGACACTGGTTCTGGTTTTCTTACATATTGCTGGCGCAATTTTCGCAAGTGTTGTCCACCGTGAAAACCTGGTCAAGGCCATGGTTACAGGTTATAAAACAAAGAAATCTGAATGAAGTACCAAATTAAGCGTAAATTGATTTCTATACTCATTTTTAGCTTACTTGCTATCGTGGTTTTAAATGCCTGGTTCTATTTTCTGCAACCAGGCATGATCTTCTATCCCGATAAAGAAATCACGTCCATACCGAAAGACTGGGGACTGGCCTACGAGGATGTCAGCCTGACGAGCAGCGATAATATCAAGTTACATGGCTGGTACCTGCCAGCAAAACATTCAGACAAGGTGTTACTTTTTTTTCATGGTAATGCAGGCAATATCTCACATCGTGGAGATTCATTAAGAATTTTTCATAGCCTTGGGCTAAATGTGTTGATAATTGATTATCGTGGCTATGGTAAAAGTGAAGGAACAATGAGTGAGCAGGGTGCTTATCGTGATGGCATGGCCGCCTGGCGGTACCTGGTTGATGAACGTGAATTTACCCCCAAGGATATAATAATATTTGGCCGCTCACTGGGTGGCGCAGTTGCAACACAATTGGCAACGCAGGTTGATGAACGAGCCCTGATACTTGAATCAACTTTCAGTTCCGCAAAGGACATGGCTAACATGATGATGCCGCTATTGTCTAAAATTATTTATTTTCGCTATCAGTTTGATACCGAAAAGAGGGTTGGCCAGGTTAATGCTCCGATTCTCCTCATGCACAGTCAGGATGATGAAGTGATTCCCTATGAATTATCCGAAAAGATATTTGCGGCGGCAACATCACCTAAATATTTCTATGAATTACATGGTGACCACAACAGTGGTTTTATACAGTACATAGCAGGCTATCGACAGGCGATAGAATGGTTTTTGGAAAATAATCAGGAATGACTGCGTGCAATTCTCTGCAAAAATATTTATTGTGATGGTTTAGATTAATTTTAACCCCTGGCTGTATGTTATTGTCAGTTAGTACACGAAAACCCAATAAGAGGAATATACTTCTTATGAAGCTCTCGACCACCGAACTGGCTGAAATGCGTAGTAATGTGACGGCATTACTTGAAGAGTTGAATCTGGAAGCCTATTTATTTGAAGTGGAGCCAAAGGAGAACCAGTGGGAGATTAGGGTCGAGTGTGCGATCGATGAGGGCTGGGAAACCATTTGTCTCAGCGCGGCAAAGGACTATCTGTTACATGGCATAGATGATGCCGTGGCACGCGAAGTGCTGCTGGACAACTGGCGTGAAGCACTTACGTGTTGTCGTACTAAACCTTCTAAATGACTAAAACAGGAGATAGCTATGGCCATGGAAATTTGTTCCCCGGCTTTCAAGGCGATGGGTGATATCCCAACAATATATACCTGTGATGGTAAGGATGTGTCGCCGCCACTGGAATGGGCAGATATCCCGGCAGGATGCAGTAGCCTGGTCCTGATTGTTGATGACCCGGATGCACCCGATCCGGCGGCACCGAAAATGACCTGGGTCCACTGGGTTTTGTATAACTTGCCGCCGGATAGCAACGGACTGCCTGAAGCGGTGGCTGCAACTGTATTACCAGCAGGAACTTTACAAGGGCAAAATAACTGGAACCGTACTGGATACGGTGGCCCATGTCCGCCAGTTGGAAAACACCGTTACTTTTTTAAACTATATGCACTTGATTGCGTACTCGCAGATTTGGATACTCCCAGCAAGGCTCAGCTGGAGCAGGCTATGACTGGTCATGTGATTGCAGAGGCACAACTAGTAGGCACTTATCAGCATTAAACCATTATCATTCTTTCTAAGAACATAGACCAGGATTAGTCTGTGGTACCGACGCCTGCATAGCCAATTGACATCAACTTATTGATCAATAGTACTACTCCAGAAGGCATGTTCTTTATTTAGAAATTCATCATAAGGCAAATAGTGGGAGCCGTCGCAGGAAAAAGTAAGATTGATAATGCCATTGAATATATTCAGTGCTCCTGCACGTAGATATAAAGTTTCATCCATATAACGTAACTGGCGTAGCCCCTCAAGAATCGGACGAATTTGCCTTTCCGGGATAGTTGCATCATTTGGATAAGTCCTGTTCGGATATGCCAGACAAATGTTCGGATCGATAAGACTATCAATGCCCAGTAATCGATAACGATAGGGATCGTCATAGTGCCAGATTACTGCCCGGTTGCTGGAAAAGTGGAGTTTTGCGTTAAATACCCCATGGTCGACGATGAGCTCTTCTATCACGCCCAGTACGATATCGATGTGCCGATCCATCTCGCTGTCAACTCGATGTTGCGCGAATACGTTACTGCGAATGGAAGGGTCGCCTTTTATCTGCGTCCATTGCCGTGGTTCTTCATACAAATCACGTGTTAAGGGAAGGGCACGTAGATCGAAGTCAGAGCCAATAAAACCCAGAGTTGCGCCTGATTTATCGCGGACAATCTGAATTGCCGTTAACGATGGGCGTTTTGCGCGCAGACTGATATAGGCATCGGAAAGCACGAAGTCCGAGCTGGGAACCACTTCATTCATATAAGGTCGTTGCGAGCGATCCCGCCCGAAATCCTTGGTAACAACCCCTTCATGGCTGATATTGTCACTAATCTGGATGGCATCGCTGGTCAGCGCGTAGAGGAATTTACAGTAAGGCATAGTCTGAAGAACTTCGGTCAGTGCCTGGTTGAGTCGCTCACGATCTCCCCATACGGCACTGCATGCCTGGGCGGCTCTTTTTAAGGGGTC
>JASFLL010000318.1:0-3434 GCA_050118115.1 Thioalkalispiraceae bacterium | reverse complement strand
TCCTTCTGTGCCATCTGCCAGACGGACCTTGGTATATCCGGTGTCTGTTTCTTCCAGCACCTCCAGCTTGGTGCCACTGATCAGGGTTTTAATAATTTCAAACTGGTTGCCCTGTCCGGTGCGCATAGTGATAACCAGATGGTCACTGACATATTTATTGGCGGCGTAAGCCTGCAGCGGTAACAGGCAGGCCAGTATTAGACTGATAAGTATACTTTTACGCTGTCTCATATCCTGAATTCCTGGTGTATTCTTATTATATAAACAAATTATTTTAACAGACTTAGAGCGAATGGCCTGTCAGGCAGGTCACAACATGTACGCAATATTTTCGTAATACTGTGTCATACTGTCATTTGCCTGTAACAATTTTGACGTGTAATTAGCTTGTTTAATAGAAACGAGCAGACCAATGTATAGCATGATGTCCAAGGAAATCCCAAATATTTTAGTCGTCGAGGACGAAACCGCCATCCGAGAAATGCTGAATTTCTCGCTGGGAAAGGCGGGTTTCGAGGTCCATGAAGCAGCCGACGCCCGCCAGGCCCAGGACATGATGGAGAAGTCTGTCCCTGACCTGGTATTACTCGACTGGATGTTGCCGGGTATCAGTGGCGTAGATTTGGCCAATAAACTGCGTCAGGCGAAGCGAACTCAGAAAGTACCGATCATCATGCTCACTGCCAGGGGCGAAGAAGAGAATAAAATCAAAGGCTTGGAAGCAGGTGCTGACGATTATGTGACAAAACCCTTTTCTACCCGGGAGCTGATTGCCAGGATCAATGCGGTACTGCGCCGCTCTGGTGGGGATAAGGAAGGGGATGTCCTGGAGGCGGGGTGTCTTAAACTGGACACCATCGGGCACCGGGTGACCGTCAATAATCAGCCTCTGGAACTGGGACCCACGGAGTTTCGTCTGTTACACTTCTTTATGACACACGCGGAACGAGTTTTTAGTCGCAGCCAGTTGCTGGATCAGGTATGGGGTGATCATGTCTATATTGAAGAGCGAACTGTTGATGTCCATATACGCCGCCTGCGTCGCGCCCTGGAATCACATGATTGCGACAAGTTTATCCAGACCGTTAGGGGCGCCGGTTACCGTTTTTCAGAGCAGGTATAATCACGATCCTGTTTGTGCAGCTCATTTCACCAGCGAAATAAATAGGTATAAATAACCCGATGAATAGCTGGAACGCAGAAGTCTGGCGCCTCCTGGGGCTGATAGCTATAACCGTCATCATCGGGGTCATTTCCGATCATCTGCTCTTGCTGTTGTGCATTGTCCTGGCTGGTTACCTGATCTGGACACTGATAAATCTTCGCAATCTGTATCGTTGGCTGGCAACAGGAAAAAAATATTCACCACCTTCATCTGCGGGACTCTGGGGACAACTATTTACTGAAATATATCGTCTGCAGAAACGTAATAAAAAACGTCAACGACGCCTGGTCAATTTACTGGCCCGTTTTCGTGAGACCACTGAGGCAATGCCGGATGGTGTGGTTGTGATGCAGGCGAATGGGACCATCGAATGGTGGAATGATGTTGGAGCAAAATTACTCGATCTCTCTTATCCCCAGGATGTCGGACAACGTATTTCACAGTTTTTATCAGCGGGCCGATCAGGAAGAAGTATTCCAGCTACCTGCTCCCGGTGATCCCAATAAGACGATATCTATACAAATCACACCCTATGGCCAGGATCAGAGTTTATTAACCGCCCGTGATGTGACCCTGTTAGAAAGGGTTGAACAGATTCGCCGTGATTTCGTGGCCAATATTTCCCATGAGCTGCGTACGCCATTAACGGTTATGAGTGGGTTCCTGGAAGCCATGCAGGATGACGAGCAAAATATGGATGAGCAGACTCGTCACTCGATTAAGCTGATGCAACAACAGGCCAAACGCATGTACCGGCTGGTTGAAGACCTGATGTTGCTATCAAAACTCGAAAATGAGCAGAAACCGATTAAGCACGAGGCCGTTGCTGTTCCACAAATGTTGTTGACCTTGAAAGAAGAGGCGGAGATTGTCAGTGGCGATAGAAAACATGACATCAGCCTGGACATGGATGAAAATCTGTTTCTTTATGGCGATGCCAAAGAACTCGATAGTGCATTCAGTAACCTGGTTATCAACGCAGTAAATTACACTCCGGATCATGGAAAAATTCTTATCAAATGGCATGAAGATAAATCGGGTCAGGCCGTGTTCTCGGTCATTGACAGTGGAATCGGCATTCCGGCTCATCATATCAAACGCATCACAGAACGTTTTTATCGTGTAGATGTTGCCCGATCTCGGGAGACCGGTGGATCCGGACTGGGTCTGGCGATTGTTAAACATGCACTTAATCGACACTCGGCCAGGCTCGAGATAAAGAGTGAAGTGGGACGTGGTTCGGAATTTAGTTGTATTTTTAATAAGGATTCTGTAACCCACAAAAGTGATATCCGCCAGGTCAGCTAGCGTTTGTCATAATACTGTCATATTTAGATCACATAGTTGTCACATATCCGCAGCATACTTGCGTCGAAACAACTTATTTGAGGGACATCCTAAATGTTTAAAAAACGACTTCTAACTGCAACAGCGATTACTGCTGTCCTTGCCTTCACTGCCACAGCATCTGCTGCAGGTGTTGATCCTGCAACGCCGACTTACAAAAAAGCAAGTGGCGTATCAGGTAACATCAGCAGTGTCGGTTCCGACACCCTGGCTAACTTGATGACACTCTGGGCAGAAGACTTTAAGAAACTTTACCCAAATGTAAATGTTCAGATTCAGGCCGCGGGTTCTTCAACAGCACCACCTGCGCTGACTGAAGCGACTTCGAATCTTGGCCCAATGAGCCGCAAGATGAAGTCCAAAGAATTAGCCGCGTTTGAAAAGAAATACGGATACAAGCCAACTGCCATTCCAGTGGCCATTGATGCGCTGGCTGTCTATGTTAACAAGGACAATCCCATCCAGGGTATGAGCATCAAGCAAGTGGATGCAATTTTCTCATCAACACGAAAGTGTGGTGGCAGTGCCGATATCACCAAATGGGGTCAACTGGGTCTTAAAGGTGCCTGGGCTAACCGTGATATCCAGATCTATGGTCGTAACTCAGTTTCTGGAACCTATGGTTACTTCAAGAAAAAAGCTCTTTGTAAGGGTGACTACAAAAACACTGTGAATGAGCAGCCCGGTTCTGCCTCAGTTGTGCAATCAGTGACTGCCTCTATCAATGGCATTGGCTATTCCGGTATTGGTTACAAGACTTCAGGTGTTAAAGCGGTTCCATTGACCAAAAAAGGTGGCGACTTTATTGAAGCCACCCCTGATAATGCCGTTAAGGGTACCTACCCACTGGCGCGCTTCCTGTATATCTATGTGAACAAGGCGCCTAACAAGCCTCTGGCTCCCCTGGAGCGTGAATTTATTA
>JASFLL010000317.1:0-3436 GCA_050118115.1 Thioalkalispiraceae bacterium | reverse complement strand
TACTCGCAGCAGCCTTTGTACCGGCTCGTGGTTGATCGATGAGATGATGATTGCAGGCAATTAGCGTTTTTGTAAAAAAACTTAAACCAGAAACACCGCCGCCAGACCAAGAAAAACAAAAAAACCGATGACATCAGTAATCGTGGTCAGGACAACACTGCCGGATAAGGCTGGGTCGATATTCATCCGTTTGAGTAAAAGGGGAATCGTGGCCCCGGCAATGGCCGCAACAATCAGATTAACAATAATTGCGGTGCCGATTACAATACTCAGGCTCAGATTCTGATACCAGATTTCAGCAATAGCCGCTACAACCACCGCCCAGATAATGCCATTCCAGATACCGACACCCATTTCCTTGATGAGTAAACGACGAGCGTTGGCGCTACTGATTTGCCCGAGAGCAATGGCACGGATCACCAAGGTCAGAGTTTGACTGCCTGCGATTCCTCCCATACTGGCGACAATTGGCATGAGTACGGCCAATGCTACCAGCTTGTCGATGGTTCCATCAAACTGGCGAATTACCCAGGAAGCCAGGATCGCTGTTATCAGGTTCACGCCCAGCCAGATCAGGCGACGACGGGTACTCTTGATCACAGGGGCAAACAGGTCTTCTTCTTCATTCAGACCGGCCATACCCATGAAAGAGTGGTCCGCTTTATCCCGGATAACGTCGACCACGTCATCGATGGTGATACGGCCGAGTAGTTTATTGTCTTTGTCGACAACCGGCGCCGTTACCAGGTCACGTCTTTCGAACAAGTTGGCGACATCATGAGCCGACATATCGGCGGGTATGCCTTCGATATCACGGTTCATGACTTCGGCAACGGTGATTTCAGTATCGTGTGTTAACAGGACCCGGAAGGGGAGTAGTCCCAGGAAAACACCTTCACGATCGACAACAAACAGACTATCTGTGGTTTCCGGAATCTCGCGTTTAAAACGCAGGTAACGAAAAACCACGTCCAGAGTGATGTCTGCACGTACCATCACCGTATCCAGATCCATCAAACCGCCGGCTGAATCCTCCGGGTATGCCAGCACCGAGCGCAGCCGTTCGCGATCCTGGAACTCCATGGTAAGCAACAGTTCCTGGGTAACGTTCTGCGGCATTTCCGGCAGAATGTCGGCGAGGTCATCGGTATCGAGGCCTTCGGTCGCAGCAACCAGTGCCTCGGGGTCCATTTTTTCAATGAGGGCACTACGGGCTTCATCATTCAGGTGTAATAAGACTTCACCTTCGTGTTCAGCCGGGATACAGGGCCAGAGTTGTTCGCGTTGACTACCTGGGAGAGCTTCCAGAATATGAGCAATTTCAGCAGGGTGCAAACCTTCAAATATGGACTCAAGCTGGTCCATATCATTGGCAGCAACCGCTTCGTTCACTTGAGCGAGGAGGTTGGCATCTTGTTCTTTTTCTGTGCTGACTTCGTCATTCATCACAACCACTCCTCAATATGACCGCAAGTGTAGCAGGGCGGGAGAATAAAATCGATCCTGGTCGGTTGGCGGACTTTTATGCAAGACGAAGCAGATGAGAATTCAGAATAGACGATGAATACCGTATTGGATTTTAAAAAAGCTCAAAGACTGTTTAACTGATCCAGCTTGGACTGGAACTCTTCATGAGTCGAACAAGCCAACAGGGATTCGGCTAGCGGCCACAGTTGATCAAAATTTGAGTGAATAATGACATCTTTCACTTCAGCCAGGGCATTCGGGTGCATACTGAATTCTTCAAGACCTAAACCAAGTAAAAGTTTAGTAAATTGGATATCACCTGCCATCTCGCCGCACATCGATACAGGAATGTTGGCCTCTTTGCCGGTTTTGATGACAGATGCAATGAGTTTTATGACGGCCGGATTTAGCGGGTCATACAGGTAGTTTACCTGATCGTCGATACGATCAATGGCAAGTGTATATTGAATGAGGTCGTTAGTACCTATCGATAAAAAGTCCAGGTTTTTACACAACATCACTGCATTGATGGCAGCTGCTGGCACCTCTATCATGCCACCGACTTTTACTCGCGGATCAAAGGCAAGTCCCTCTTTGGAAAGCTGCTGGCATACAAACTCAATTTGTTGCCTGATCTGAACAATTTCCTGATAATTTGAAATCATCGGTAACATGATACGCAGTGGGCCATGCGCTGATGCGCGAAGAATTGCGCGTAATTGTGGTAAAAATATGTTCGGGTCCTGCAGACAGAGACGAATTGCACGTAACCCTAATGCTGGATTGGTGACAATATTCCCATCTGTACGACCACCATCAACCTGTTTGTCCGCACCAAGATCGAGTGTTCGAATCGTCAGCATTTTCCCGTCCAGTTTTTCCAGAATCCTGCAATAAGTCAGGTACTGCTCTTCTTCGTCCGGCAAACTGTCCCGGTTCATGTAGAGGTATTCTGTTCGATAGAGGCCGACACCATCTGCACCGTACCTGTTCATTGCCTCAACATCTTCAGGTAGTTCAATGTTGGCCTGTAGACTCACCAGCTTGCCATCAATCGTGACAGCGGGTACATCCTTGTTTTCACGATGATGTTCCTGTAGCTGCAGGTATTCACGTTTTATGAACAGATAGTGCTGGAGTATGTCGGTTTCAGGATTGGCAAGCAGGACACCCTGATTGCCATCAAGAATAACTGTTTCAGCATCATTGATTAGCTGTCGGGCCTGATGTAAACCCACAATGGCTGGAATGCGGAGGCTGCGTGCTAAAATAGCCGTGTGTGAAGTGGGTCCGCCTCCTTCGGTAACAAATGCAGCTATCCCCTGGTGTTGCATCAAAACAGTATCGGCAGGCGAGAGATCATCGGCAACAATAATATGTCCGCTATAACGTAACTCATGTCTATGGTTCACGTTATGGTAGATTGGACTCGCCAGTAACTCACTCTGGATACTTGTTACAACATGATCGATATCATCCCTTCGTGTTCGCAAGTAAGGATCATCTATTTCATCGAATACTTTAACAAGTGCATCGCGTTGTAATTTTACAGCCCATTCGGCATTGCAGCCTTTTTCACGAATAATATCGACTGGTTTTTTAGACAGGGTCGAGTCATCAAGCATTAACAGATGAGTGTTTATAAACTCGCTTATATCAGACTGGGTCTGGCGTGGAATTTGATCACGGATGTGACATAATTCTTTTTTTACTACATCGATGGCACGTTGGAAGCGCAGAACTTCCTCCTCAATTAAATTTTCATTGAGGACATATTCGAGTACTTCCAGGCTATCACGCTGTACTACGTGAACCGGGCCGATGGCGATGCCATTTGATGCACCTGTGCCTTGGAGTACGAGAGTCATATTATCTCATTAAAGTTGTCTATTCATCTTCTTCAAAGCGATTATTGATTAATCTTGTAAGGTGTTCATGTGCCTGTTGTTCATCTTCTCCATCTAGGATC
>JASFLL010000316.1:0-3446 GCA_050118115.1 Thioalkalispiraceae bacterium | reverse complement strand
GAAAAACGCGGCGAAGAACATAACTTCAGAGAAAATGAACCACATCATACCCATGCGGAATGATGTATCAACCTGAGCGTTATACTTGCCCGCTTCACTTTCGCGAATTACGGTACCGAACCAGCCAAACATCATAAAGGCAATAATTGCCAAACCGATGTACATCATGGCCAGGCTTCCTACCGTACCACCACCTTGATCTGCAGGTGCAGTAACATTTAGTAATGCATGCGCAAATCCAAATGTAGAAACAAATAAGCCTAGAGAACCGACCAGGGGCCAGTAACTCGGCTCGGGCAAATAATATTTTGATTCTGACATGTTTACCCCTCTTCTCTCGCTTTTATATTTAAAATTAAAAAAATTTGTTATTTTTATATCTGTAAAAAGTAATGTTCACAGATAACCTTAATCCATATCGCAATTAACTTTTGTAGTTCAGATCGATAAATCGATAAGTCAGCGTTAATACCGGGATACTCTCTGGTAATGCTGAGTTCACTACAAATCGCAGCGGCATATTTTTTCCCTCGCCCGGCTGCAAAACCTGTTTCCTGAAACAGAAACATTCGATCTTTGCCAGATACTTCTTGGCCAAATTAGGCGTTATATCCGGTATCGCCTGCAAAACCATTGGCTTGTCAGAACGATTTTTTACGTAATATGTTACTTCCTTTATCTGCCCTGGATTCATCTGCAGACTCTTGGTGTTCGATTTGAAGTCCAGTTCCAGTGCTTCATTATCGGTAACCATAAACTGCATGGTAATCGTCCGGCTTTTATCAACACCATTCTTTAATGCTTTGGTAGTTTCAGCTTTTGCGTCATAGGTGCCATCTTCTATTTCCTGGTAACTACCATTAATTCCCAGTGCATCACAAAAAACGTTGTAGAGGGGTATTAATGCAAAACCGAAACCAAACATACCCGCAACAACAAGGCTTGAAACTACAACAACCTTTCTGTGTGCTTTTGTATCGTTACCGCTTTCAGCCACGTTACTATCCACGCATCGTTGTGAGCAGGTATAACAGGAGATAAAAACCCAGCGCTAAAGCAGCAACTATTACAACTGTAATAATAACTCCGCGCTTTTGTCTCTTCTCTTGTTCACTCATACAGTTTATGCCCCGCCTGCCGGTTAATAAGCCTGGCAGGCGGAGTATTTCCTGTTACTTGACTTCTGGTGCTGTTTCAAACGTGTGGTATGGAGCTGGTGATGGAATAGTCCACTCAAGACCTTCTGCACCTTCCCAAACCCGATCAGTCGCTTTCTCACCACCACGAATCGTCTTGATAACGATAAACAAGAACAGAAGTTGTGAGGCGCCAAATACAAATCCACCAAGCGATGAAACCATGTTCCAGTCAGCAAACATGACATTGTAGTCAGGAATACGGCGTGGCATACCTTCCAGACCCAGGAAATGCTGGGGGAAGAACAACACATTGACTGAAATTGCAGAGAGCCAGAAGTGTAATTTACCCAGTTTCTCGCTATACATATTGCCGGTCCATTTCGGCAACCAGTAATAGGCACCGCCGATAATCGCGAACAGTGCACCGGTAACCAGTACATAGTGGAAGTGGGCAACAACAAAGTAAGTATCATGGTACTGGAAGTCAGCAGGTGCAACACCGAGCATTAACCCCGTAAAGCCACCAATTGTGAACATGAAAACAAAAGCGACTGCCCATAACATTGGTGTCTCGAATGTCATTGATCCTTTCCACATGGTTGCCGTCCAGTTAAAGACTTTAACCGCTGTGGGTACTGCAATCATTACCGTTGCATAGGTAAAGTACAGCTCACCGGCAACAGGCATTCCCACTGTAAACATATGGTGAGCCCAGACGATGAACGAAAGGAAGGCAATCGCTGCGGTTGCATAAACCATTGAGGCATAACCAAACAGTGGCTTTCGCGCAAAGGTTGGAATGATCTGCGAGACAATACCAAAGGCAGGCAGGATCATGATGTAAACCTCAGGATGACCGAAGAACCAGAATACGTGCTGGAACAGTACCGGGTCACCACCACCTGCTGCATCAAAGAATGAAGTACCGAAGTATTTATCGGTCAGCATCATGGTAACCGCACCAGCCAGTACTGGCATAACTGCAATTAGCAGGAAGGCAGTAATCAACCAGGTCCATACAAACAATGGCATCTTCATCAGGGTCATACCAGGGGCGCGCATATTAAATATAGTCGCGATGATATTAATCGAACCCATAATTGAAGACAGACCTAACAAGTGAATAGCAAAGATGAAAAATGCCAGCTTGTCATATTGACCAGACAATGGTTGATAAAAAGTCCAGCCAAATGCAGGACCCTGACCCTGTAAAAAGTCTCCACCCATGAAAACAGGGGCAACTAGCAGAGTAGCCGCAAATGGCAGAATCCAGAAACTCCAGTTATTCATGCGTGGTAATGCCATGTCAGGGGCACCAATCATCATGGGGACCTGCCAGTTAGCAAAACCAACCATGGCGGGCATAATCGCACCGAATACCATGATCAGCCCATGCATGGTTGTCATCATGTTGAAGAAGTGGGGCTCTACTATCTGCATGCCAGGTTCGAATAACTCGGCCCGGATAACCATGGCCATCGCACCACCTAATAAAAGCATAGTGAATGAGAACCAGAGGTACAGGGTACCGATGTCTTTATGGTTGGTTGTAAACAACCAGCGTTTTATACCTGTCGGATGATGATCACTCATTTTTTGCTACCTCCGATCCAATTATTTGATATCTGTTGGTTGAACTGTATCGCCGGTATTGTTACCAAAGGCGTTACGCTCAAAAGTAATTACAGCTGCAAGATCAGCATTTGACAACTGACCTTTAAATGCCTGCATGGCTGTTCCGGCTTTACCGTGCGCGACGATATGAATATGGTCAGCAACAGGCCCGGTTGCAATCTTACTACCCTTGATTGCCGGGAAGGCACCTGGAATACCCTGACCATTTGCCTGGTGACAAGCTGCACAGGTGCTGTTGTAGACTTCTTCACCACGCTTCATCAACTCATCCTTAGTGAAGGTTTTTGTCGATGCGGCTGCAGCAGCGGCGGCCATACCCTTTTGCTTGCTGAGCCAGGAATCATAATCGGCCTGTGATACAACCTTTACAACAATTGGCATAAAGCCGTGATCTTTACCACACAACTCGGCACATTGACCGCGATAGGTCCCGATTTTGTCAGTCTCAAACCAGCTCTCGTTGACATAACCTGGAATCGCATCTCGTTTGACGCCCAGGGCCTGTACCCACCATGAATGGATCACATCCTTGGCAGTGATAAGTAAACGAACTTTTTTATTCACTGGAACAACGACATAGCCATCAGCGGGGTCATCAGATGTTGCAGGATTATCAACATCTAACAGGTAGTTCTTAATAGCATAAACGTCAGCATTTGATCCTGTTTGACG
>JASFLL010000315.1:0-3450 GCA_050118115.1 Thioalkalispiraceae bacterium | reverse complement strand
AATCAGAGGCTGCGGTTGCGGCCGTCTATGTCGATAAACTGGATAGCTGGCGCATCAGTATGACATTTCCAGTCCTGAACAGTGCTAACCGGGTGATTGTTCTCGTTTCGGGTGAGAGCAAGGCATCGGTGTTATCTGAGGTGATGCACACTGAGGAAGTGCGTTACCCTATCCAGATGTTGAATAATCCCTATGGGATTATGTGGTTGGTCGATCAATCTGCTGCCAGCCAGCTAAAATAGTATCTTTAATCTTCACAACATTAACTATCGATTTCATTTCGCCAGCGTTGGTCTTCCCTGTCGAAGAGTTTGCTATCGTCGGGTCCCCAGCTGCCAGATGGATAAGTATGGATATAGTCCTGCTGTGTATCCCATGCCTTCAGTATCGGGTCAACTATCTCCCAGGCATGATGTATCTCATCATAACGCAGGAACAAGGAGCAATCATTTTCGATGACATCCAGGAGCAAAGCCTCATAGGCATCCAGCTGATCAATGCCGGTCCCACAATAGCTGGCATCAAGTTGAGTGGTATGCGCATCCATCTCAAGGCCGGGTTTCTTGACCTGTAATTCTATACGCAGGCATTCGCTAGGCTGGATAGCCAGCACAATCCAGTTTGGTTCAAGTTGTTCTATTTGTGTGGTGCGAAACAATTGTTGTGGTGGGTGTTTGAAACGGATACTGATCACCGAACTGTTTTTCGCCATACGTTTCCCTGTTCGTAAATAAAAGGGGACATTGCGCCAACGCCAGTTGTCGATATACAGTTTTAGTGAAGCATAGGTTTCGGTTACGCTATTATTTGGTATATTTTTTTCGTCGAGGTACCCAGGCACTTTTTCGCCATTGATGGTGCCGGATGCATACTGGGCACGATAGGCATGTGCATTGACAGATCGTCTTGTAATAGGGCGGATCGATTTAAGTACTTTTACTTTTTCATCACGCAGGGACTCGGCATCCAGACTGGCAGGTGGTTCCATGGCAACCAGTGTGAGCATTTGTAACAGGTGGCTTTGTAACATATCACGTAAGGCCCCCGCATCATCATAGTAGGCGGCGCGATCGGCAATACCCTGTGTCTCAGAGTGAGTGATCTGGATATGATCGATATGATTGCGATTCCATAAGGGTTCCAGCATCAAGTTGGCAAAACGGAACACCAGCACGTTTTGCACCATGGATTTACCGAGGTAATGATCGATACGGAATATCTGGTTTTCCTTGAAGTGTTTATGCAGACTTTCATTTAACACCATTGCACTTTCTGTGTCATAGCCAAAGGGTTTTTCAATGACGATACGGCGCCAGCCAGTATCTTCTGTAGTGAGCTCGGCGTCATGAAGCGCCTGAGTAACACGTGTATAAAGATTTGGTGGTATCGCCATGTAGAAAATTAAATTGTTTGATATCGATTTGTTTGATTGTATGTATTCTTTGAGGCTCTTTAGCGAATCTGCGCTGGTCATATCACCACTTAGCATATGCATACGTTCACGCAGACGGCTGAGCACGTCTTCCTTCAGCCCTTCACGCGCCCGTTGTTTAAGAATATTATCGACTTGCTCATTCCATTCATCATCATTTATCTGCTGGCGGGAATATCCAATAATTGTTGTTGCTTCCGGGATGCGGCCCGCTTCTTCAAGGTGATACATCGCCGGCAACAATTTATTCCGGGACAGGTGTCCGGTTGCACCGAAAACGATAAATGTACAGGGCTCGGTTGACATTACTTATCCTTTATCATGTGTCCACCAAATGCGTTGCGCATCATGGCAAGTAATTTATTACTATAGGCATCGCTGTCCTGACTGGCAAAACGCATGTGCAGGGCCAATGCTAATACCGGCGTCGCGATGCCTTGCCTGATACTCTCTTCTGCTGTCCAGCGTCCTTCTCCCGAGTCAGCGACATAAGGTGCAATATCGGCAAGGTTCTGATCATCGTCGAGAAAGTCCGCAGTCAGATCCAGTAACCAGCTTCTTACTACCGAACCGTGCCGCCATAACTCTGCAATTTGCGCGAGATCAAAGTTGAATTCCTTCTTGTTTTTTAACAGGGCAAAACCTTCTGCAAAGGCCTGCATCATGCCATACTCGATTCCGTTGTGGATCATTTTGCTGAAGTGACCTGCACCCATCGGACCAACATGTGCCCAGCCGTGATCCGGAGAAGGCGCCAGCGCTTTGAGGATCGGCTCAATCTGTTTTACATGCGCTGTTTCACCCCCAACCATCATGCAGTAACCATTCTCCAGTCCCCAGACACCACCCGATGTGCCGGCATCAATGTAGCCGATACCTTTTTCTTTCAACATGGTGCCGCGCCGTATACTTTCCTGATAATTGGCGTTACCGCCATCGATGACGATATCGTTTTTATCCAGCTTTTTAGCAAAAAGCTCAATATGATGTTCAGTGATTTCGCCGGCAGGCAGCATTAACCAGATAATTTTGGGGCTGGGTAACTGGTTTATGACGTCATCGATGGAAGAGGCAGATAACATGCCTTCTTCATTCGCGAGTTGTTCGATTATCTCTTTGGAGCGGTTATATCCAACCACCTCGATACTGGCACGACAGAGCCGTCTTGCCATGTTGGCGCCCATCCGACCGAGTCCAATCATTGCCATTCGCATGCGCTCATCCTTTTCCGGTTTTTTCGATTGATTATGTGTAAGCGTAGCAGCTACACAAAAAACAGTGATGCAAAATCTAAACCATACTGGAAATGGTTAATTTAGCGCGTTTTGAGCCCGTTGCGTGAGCTCTTTTAGTGCATTTTCCATTTGCAGTCGTAGTGGTTCCAGGTCTTCGGCCATTAGACCTTTGGGTACCTGCAGGGGTTCACCGATGGCGATGGCAATTCGTGCAAAAGGTTTGGGAATGATAAATCGATCCCAGCTACTCAGAGTCCAGGCTTTATCAGCCGCATAGGCCAGGGGCAGCAGAGGGGCTTTTGTGAATTGTGATAATAAAATATCGCCCAGTTTGAATACATGAATAGGTCCCTGGGGGCCGTCCGAGGTCGTGACAGGTGATACACCCTGTTTCACAACCAGGTTATACATATCGCGCATGGTTTGTGCACCTGCTCGGGTTGTTGAGCCACGAATAACCTGACCACCCCAGGAACGGGCTAGCCTGGCGGGTATTTCACCATCGACAGAGGGGCTGATGAGAAAGCCAATTTTCTGCCCGCGTTTTATCAAACCTTTCATATACCAGGTACAAAACAGGTGGTGTTGGTGCCAATAGCATGGGATAAATGGCTTGCCACTGTCACATACCGTGGTGACATGCTGCTCTCCGATGATGCTGATTACTTTACAGGTACGCCAGATCACAAAGAGGATCAGTCGGATAAGTGGGGTCAGCAACGCATAAATCACACGCCGCTTGAGATCCATTGTTCTCATGATGGAGTATTCATTCGGTACACA
>JASFLL010000314.1:0-3451 GCA_050118115.1 Thioalkalispiraceae bacterium | reverse complement strand
TCCAGTGCAATCCTGGGCATATTTTTATTTATGGCCACCTGCATGGCTGTCGGTTTGTACATGTCGAGCCTGACTTCAAATCCGTTAATCTCGGCAATACTGAGCTTATTCATTATCCTCATATTATCGATATTGATATTTTTTCCAGGTGAATCACCTAATGACTTCAGTCTTGCCCAATTATCCCTGTTTCAACATTTGATGGCCTTTTCCAATGGCTTATTCAGTTTTCATGACCTGGTTTACTACCTGCTCCTGATTACTATTTGCCTGGTGCTGGCCATACACCGACTTGATAGTGACAGGTTACAGCACTGATGGAAATCAACAAGAAAACCCGTAACCGTTTACGTATCCAGGGCATCAGCCTGTTTATATTAGTGCTGGCGATCGCCGGTCTGATCTTTCAGTTAACACGTGAATACAATGCAGAATTTGACTGGACCTCCAGTGGCCGACATACCATCAGCGAAGCCAGTATCAAAGTGCTGAACAAACTCGATTCAGACTTAAACATTACATCCTATGCCAGCAGTGGTGAATTAAGTAATATTCGCCATGACATTAACGACATTATCAAACGCTATGAAAAAGAAAGTGACAAGATAAAACTGAAGTTCGTTGATCCACGCCTGGATCCACAAAAAACCAAAGACCTTGGTATCAGCATGGACGGTGAGATGATCCTTGAATACCAGGGACGTACGGAACACCTGAAAGATCTATCTGAAAAAAGCATCACTAACGCAATTTATCGTCTGATACGTAACAACGAACGACAAATACTCTTTGTCACCGGCCATGGCGAACGCAATCCTCTGGGCCAGGCTAATTTTGATGTAAGTATCTTTGTAGATAATCTCAATAACAAAGGCTTCAAGGTGGCTCCCCTGGATCTGGGTAAAACCCTGTCTGTTCCCAGCAATGCCTCTGTTCTGGTTATTGCCAGTCCGCAGGTTGATTATCTGCCTGGCGAAGTCAAAGTCATTAAGGACTACGTTGCTAACGGTGGCAACCTGCTCTGGACGATCGAACCGGGTAAAACCGGTTTTCTAAAAGAACTGGCTGATTACCTGAATGTAAATGCAAACGCCGGCCTGATCGTTGATCTCGACATCGGGCTGTTAGGTAATGATCCAACCCTGGTACTTGGACAATATATTCAACACCCAATAACCAACCAATTCAGCAATATTCGCACCCTCTTTCCACAAGTGGCAGGTATTGAAATCGGTAAAAAAGACGGCTGGGAAGTCAAACCATTCGTGCAAAGTATGCCACGTAGCTGGCTGGAAACCGGCAAAATCGAAGGCACGATTAAATATGATCCGAAAACGGATAAACCAGGGCCAATACCCTTTGCTTATGCCTTGACCCGCAAGCTTGGCAAAAAGGATAAAGAGCGACAACAACGCCTGATCATCATGGGTGATGGTGATTTTCTCTCAAACACATACCTTGGATTGCAGGGCAATCTGAATATGGGTGAAAGTATTATCAACTGGTTATCAAATGATGATAACTTCATTGATATCCCAGCCACTGTTACGACCAATAGCAAGATCGATGTCAGCAGATCAGACTTTATAATTCTCGGTTCAATATTCGAATTACTGATTCCTGTTCTGCTGATAGGTGCAGGTATATTTATCTGGCTTCGACGTCGAAAACGATAATCACGGCAATTTCACATGTCCTCACGCAACCTGCTCAACCTGATATTAATGATCATTGTCATTGGTCTGGTGCTGGTCGTGATCTACAAGCCGGGAAAAGAGGATAAAGTTAAGCGTATCACCTCGCTGGACAAGAATAATGTTACTGATATTTCGATAAAACGTACCGGCAAGAAGTCGATCCGACTTGTAAAAAAAGATAACGTATGGCGTATGCTGGAGCCGTACAAGTTAAAGGCCAACAAAATCAAAGTTGAAAGTCTGCTTGACCTGCTCAATTATAAATATCACACCCGCTATGCTATGGAAGGGCTGGATGCCAAGAAATTTGGTCTTGATATACCACGAACAACACTGACCTATAATAAAACAGAAAAATTTGAATTCGGTACCACCGAGCCCATCAACAGGTACCGTTATATTCGCTATAACAATACCCTGTATCTGACTGATGATTACTTTTACTATCGCATCCTGGGTAAGGCAACGGACTTCCTGGATCATGCACTTATCGAAGACAACAAAAAGATTAAGAAAATAGAATTACCTGGACTCACCCTGACCCTGAAAGATGCCAAATGGGAAGCGAGCCCCAGACCGGAAAAATATAATAACGATCGTGCAAATGAACTAATCGAACACTGGCAACTTACTCATGGCATTGAGATTGTTGATTATCCGCCAGCTAAAGGCACGGGACAGGTTCGTGTCTATCTCAATAACGACAAACCCATACATTTTGACATCTTTACCATCAATGATGAATTTTATCTCGGGCGTAAAGACCTGGGGATTGCCTATAAACTGGCAAAAGAAAAACGTCGTGATTTACTCCAGCTACCGCCTCCAATTGAAACACAAGCTACTGGCGCCAAGAAGAAATAACACCAATGCCTGAACTTCCCGAAGTGGAAACGACCCGTCGTGGTATTGCGCCGAGGATTAAACACAAACGCATAAAAAACATCACAATTAGACAAGCTAAACTACGCTGGCCTGTTCCGCGTAATCTCAATGCACAATGCCGGGGACAGGCTATCAATGAGGTCAGAAGACGAGGCAAGTACCTGCTAATCGAACTTGATACCGGAACGATAATTATCCACCTTGGGATGTCTGGTAGCCTGCGAGTCATTAACTGCAAGATAACACCGGACAAACATGATCATGTTGATATTGTACTCAGTGATGATAAGTGTCTTCGGCTACGCGATCCCCGTCGCTTCGGTGCCGTTCTGTTCACTCGCGATGACCCCTGTCAACATAAACTCTTAAAGTCGCTTGGGCCTGAACCCCTGGGAGCAGAGTTCAATGCTGACTACCTTTATAATAAATCGCGTAAACGTAGCGTCTCGATTAAGTCCTTCATCATGGACAGCAAGGTTGTAGTAGGGGTTGGAAATATATATGCCAGCGAGTCGTTATTCCGGGCCCGGATTAATCCACGCAAAGCAGCCGGCAAAATCACAAAACAACAATGTACCTCATTGGTAAAGGCGATTAAGGCCGTGCTCAAAGCGGCCATTAAATCGGGAGGAACAACACTGCGTGACTTTACCAGCAGCGACGGCCAACCAGGCTACTTTAGCCAGTCGTTAAAAGTTTATGGTAAAAAGGGCCAGCCCTGCCCCAGTTGTGGCAAGCCGATAACGCAAAGCGTCATCGGCCAACGTGCCACTTACTACTGCACCCATTGCCAGAAATAAGTAAAATCTCATAAGACTCTGGCTGGTATGCAACTCGTGCCATGAGCGGTGCTAATTATCCTGCACTAT
>JASFLL010000313.1:0-3457 GCA_050118115.1 Thioalkalispiraceae bacterium | reverse complement strand
CGCCGTCGCTGATATGGAAAAGATTGCCGGTCAAAAAGCGGTTGTTAATAAAGCCCGCAAATCTGTCGCCGGCTTCAAGGTCCGTGAGGGTGCGCCAATTGGCTGTAAGGTAACTTTGCGTAGTAGCCGCATGTATGAATTCCTGGATCGCCTGATCAGTATCGCGATTCCACGTGTTCGTGACTTCCGCGGTTTAAATCCGAAGTCATTTGATGGACGTGGCAACTACAGCATGGGTGTGCGGGAACAGATCATTTTTCCTGAAATTGAATATGACAAGATCGACGCGTTACGTGGCATGGATATCACCATTACTACTACCGCGAAAACAGATGAAGAAGGTCGCGCTTTATTAGAAGCGTTTGATTTCCCGTTAAAAGGACGGGCTTAAGGAGTTTATAGATGGCTAAAGTCAGTATGGTAGAGCGTGAACGTAAGCGCATCAAAACAGTTGCCAAGTATGCGAAAAAACGTGCCGAGCTGAAGGCGCAAATCAAGGACATGAACCTGTCTGCGGAACAGCGTCTGGAAGCACAGCATAAATTGCAACAATTACCACGCAATGCATCTCCAAGCAGGGTGCAGCGCCGTTGTCGCATTACCGGACGTCCGCATGCTGTATACCGTAAGTTTGGCCTGTGCAGAAATAAATTACGTGAAACCGCGATGCGCGGTGAAGTTCCTGGCTTACGCAAGGCCAGTTGGTAACCAGGGATTAGAGTAGGAGATTATCCATTATGATGACTGACCCAATCGCCGATATGTTGACCCGGATTCGTAACGGGCTGGCAGCAGGTAAGACAGAAGTAACTATGCCTCTTTCCAAGCTGAAGCAATCTATTGCTCAGGTGATGAAAGACGAAGGTTATATTGCTGATTTTTCCCAGGGCGAAGTTAATGGTAAACCAACCATGAGTGTTGAGCTGAAGTACTATAAAGGTAGACCTGTAATCGAAAAGATGAGCCGGGTGAGTCGTCCAGGATTACGTATTTATAAGTCTAGTGGTGATATCCCTAATGTTTTGAATGGCCTGGGTATCGCAATTGTTTCAACCT
Source organism: Thioalkalispiraceae bacterium (assembly GCA_050118115.1). Lineage (GTDB taxonomy): Bacteria > Pseudomonadota > Gammaproteobacteria > UBA6429 > Thiohalophilaceae > SZUA-24. The sequence goes on along the minus strand of JASFLL010000313.1, from coordinate 2,401 downwards.
CCAAAGGTGTAATGACCGACCGTGCGGCACGTAAAGCCGGATATGGCGGTGAGGTTCTTTGCTACGTCCAATAGGATTTGTCCTAAGCGTAGTACAGTAAAGGTAAAGTAAAATGGCAAGATTAACACCCATATCAGTACCCAAAGGCGTTGAAGTCAATTTCAGCGGACAGCATGTGAATGTTAAAGGCTCTAAAGGTGTCTTGGAGCATGATATTCATGATACTGTGACCGTGGAAAGCAAAGACGGCGAGCTTGGTTTTGTAGCTAAAAATGAGCCCGGTGCGATTGCGCATGCTGGTACTGCTCGTGCGCTTTTAAAAAATATGATAACTGGCGTCAGTGACGGTTTTGAGAAAAAGCTTGAGCTGGTAGGTGTTGGTTATCGTGCCCAGGCGCAGGGTAATAATCTTAATTTAACGCTGGGTTTTTCGCATCCGGTAAATTATCCGGTTCCTGAAGGTATCACTATTGAGACCCCAAGTCAGACAGAAGTGGTAGTGAAGGGGATTGATAAACAACGTGTTGGCCAGGTGGCCGCGGAAATTCGTGCTTACCGCCCGCCCGAACCTTATAAAGGTAAAGGTGTTAAGTATGCTGATGAGCACATTGTTCGCAAAGAAGCCAAAAAGAAGTAAATCGGCAAAATTAATTAGGTAAAGACGATGGATAAAAAGACAACCCGTTTACGTCGTGCTCGTAAGACTCGCGCAAAAATTCGTGAGTTAACCGTACCGCGTTTAACAGTACATCGCACTCCGCGCCATATTTATGCGCAGATTATTGCTGATGGAAATGATAACGTTCTCGCTGCAGCTTCAACAGTGCAGGCGGATGTAAAATCCGGTGTGAAATATTCCGGAAATATAGATGCCGCGGCAGCGGTTGGTAAGGCGGTCGCAGAAAAGGCTAAAGCAGCTGGTGTTACAAAAGTCGCATTTGATCGTTCTGGATTTAAATATCATGGTCGTGTGAAGGCGCTTGCTGACGCCGCCCGTGAAGCAGGATTGGAGTTCTAATATGGCAGGTTTTGAATCTACAACCAGTACTGATGGTATCCAGGAACGTCTGGTTAACATTCGCCGCGTCGCCAAGGTCGTCAAGGGTGGTCGCATCTTTGGTTTTTCCGCGCTGACTGTTGTTGGTGATGGCCAGGGTAAAGTTGGTTTCGGTACCGGCAAGGCCCGTGAAGTACCGGCCGCGATCCAGAAAGCAATGGAAGCAGCCCGTAAGAATATGGTTGACGTTGCCCTGACTGATGGCACCTTGCAGTATTCGATGATGGCAGAACACGGTGCCGCCAAGGTTTTCATGCAGCCAGCTTCTGAAGGTACAGGTGTTATCGCTGGTGGTCCGATGCGTGCCGTTTTTGATGTTGTTGGCGTTCACAACGTCCTGGCAAAGTGTGTAGGTTCAAACAATCCGATTAATGTTGTTCGCGCGACAATTAAAGGTCTGGCAAATATGTCATCACCTGAGATGGTGGCTGCGAAACGTGGTAAAACTGTAAAAGAAATTCTGGAATAGACCAATGGCAGATAAAAAGATCAAAGTGACACTGGTGCGTAGCATGCACGGTCGTTTGGCTTCACACAAAGCCTGTGTGACAGGCCTGGGTCTACGTCGTATGCATCATACTGTTGAAGTTGAAGACACACCCTGTACCCGGGGCATGATCAATAAAGTGTCGTACATGGTGAAGGTTGAGGAGAATTAAGATGCGTTTGAATAGCATTAAGCCTGCAGAAGGTGCCAAAAAAGACGCAAAGCGTGTCGGTCGTGGTATCGGTTGCGGTTCTGGCAAAACCTCTGGTCGTGGACACAAGGGGCAAAAGTCACGTTCGGGCGGCTTTCATAAGGTCGGGTTCGAAGGTGGTCAAATGCCTTTGCAGCGTCGTTTGCCGAAAGTTGGTTTTCGCTCACGCCTTGCCCGCGTCACCGCTGAGATTCGCTTGCATGAATTAAATGGTATTGATGCAGATACGATCGATATTAATGCATTACAAGCGGCCAACCTGGTTAGCCGCAATATCAAGCGAGCCAAAGTCATGGCATCTGGCAAAATTGAGAAAGCCGTTACCTTAAAGGGTATTAAAGTCACTAAAGGCGCACGTGAGGCTATTGAAGCCGCGGGCGGCAAAATCGAAGAATAAGGAATAGACCGTGGCCACTCCTAAAAGTGCGATTGCTGATGCTATGGCCGCGGGTCGATTCACCGAGTTGCGCAAGCGCCTGTTTTTCGTGCTGGGTGCAATCATCGTCTTTCGCATCGGTTCGTTTATTACAGTTCCCGGTTTAAACACTGACCGTCTCGCCGAGTTATTCGAACAGCAACAGAATACGATTCTTGGCTTGTTCAACATGTTTGGTGGTGGTGCACTGGAACGGTTGTCCATTTTTGC
>JASFLL010000312.1:0-3461 GCA_050118115.1 Thioalkalispiraceae bacterium | reverse complement strand
GCCGCAATAGATGATAAAATATCAATATGCGGTTTAGGTCCTCGTAGCATAACTGGATAATGCAATCCCCTCCTAAGGGATAGATTACAGGTTCGAGTCCTGTCGAGGACGCCATTGCCGCTTACCTGACATCCCACCACAGCCCCTATCTTATTGTTATTTCAGTTAATTTTCTGGTTATGTGCATTGCCCGCACTGTAAGCAATATCCTACATTAACTTAAGCATCTCCTTACAGACGTAGCCATTTGTTACCTCTAAACTTTGACACACAATAATTATTCAGAGCCAGATGGACAGTAAAAATGAACAATGAACAACAACCTTTAAATACCCGTGCAGGTGAGCGATATCGCAGCAATCCTGAACGTTACTTCCATGTCATGACACAAGGCTGGTATGTCTTTACTCGAGAAGGCATTCAGGGGCCGTTCGTAGATAAACCCAGGGCCAAGGCATACCTGGAAGTGCATGTAAAAGAGAGTCAGGCTGAACAGGATCCAAGTGAATCCTGGCGTTTGTAAAACAGAATCTGCCACTGGCGACTTTAGGGACCTTTGGGTCCCTTTTTTTATTAAGAAAGATTATTCAGAAAGTCTTTGCAGGGTCTCACGCCATTCCTTATTTTGTTCAATTTCCTGTTTGAGCAAAATCTTGGTGCCATCAAGGGCGTCAATCCAGCCATGGATACCTGGCACTGGCTTATTTTCAAACCCCCACCAGACTCCATTTTCATCCTGAGCAATCCAGTTCAGGGTTTTTTTATCGATGGAAATGGAACTTTCGCTGTGAGTAATATGCGCTTTTTCGAGCCTGGACAACATATTATCCAGCTCTTTCCTGCCTATCTGTAAGGTTGGATCAAACTCAACGGTTGCCGGTTCCTGCTCTATTTCTTCATTCACAATCGTGTACTTGCCAATCACGATCACATCACCATTGGCCAGCTTTTTATCTTTGACCAAAACACCGTTCACCACGGTACCATTTGTACTACCGCAGTCTTCGATGAATAACCCACCGTTTCGGATGAGTAATTTGGCATGATGGCTACTAACAGTGGTGTCTTCGAGGCGCAGGTCGTTATCCAGTTTTCGCCCTATTTTAAAAACATCCCGGCTGATGATTAGCTCATCGATTTTTCGACCGTTGTAACGGATTACCAGCTTGTTTAACATCGAATTTCTTCCTGGCCCTGACCCCATTTATTCCTAGTATAGGTGATCAACATAGGCACCGATGAATATATTGTCACCAAAATGAAGATTAACACGTGATCCATATAGTTGAGGTATCTTTTTGAAAATGTCTATTCCGCCAAATCGACCCGTTGGAAATGACGTACGCTTTTGAAAATAGCGGATCTTTTTTCATCTGTTGAATCCCACATCAAATCTCAAGGATTTCATCAGCATTTCCAAACCATTTGCAATGGCAGGAGTACACAACATGGCTGGTCATTCATCATTCCCAATTCCTGCCGGCATTTGTATCAACTCATACCTCCCCCAGCGCAAATAAAAAAGGCCTACCAATAAATGGTAGGCCAATTCTTTGTATGGCGCGCCCGGAGCGATTCGAACGCCCGACCGCCTGGTTCGTAGCCAGGTACTCTATCCAGCTGAGCTACGGGCGCTTGGAAGTGGCGCATTATACAGATTTGGTACAAATTTCCAAAGAGTTTGTAAGATTTCGAGGACCATCAATACCTTATGGAATAAGCGTAAAAAGGCCCAAATGTGCACTTTTTGAATTTATGGCGGAGACGAGCACAGGGAAGTGCGAGGTAGACAGCGTCTGGAACAAGCTGTCGAGAGAGGGATTATTCGGCCTTCGGCCTCACCCTTCGGGCCAGCTCCACTTCGTTCCGCTGTTCTCCCTCGGACATGCCTAGGTCGTCGAACCAGCTCATATAGATCGAGGGTTCGAATACTTTCTCGATAAATTAAAAAAGGGTCCTGAGAACCCTTTTTAATTGATGGCGGAGAGAGAGGGATTCGAACCCTCGATGGAGCTATTAACCCCATACTCCCTTAGCAGGGGAGCGCCTTCAGCCAACTCGGCCATCTCTCCGGAATTTCGTACAAAATCCAGACTACAGAATAAATTATTTAAAGCACGGACTGAACCGCACAAAGGCGGCTAGGATACAGCGGCATTCTGCTTTGGTAAAGGGGGAAATGACCGGCTAAGAAATTAGCCCTGTTTGACTTCCTGTTGCTCGTTTTTAATACGTTCGTAGATTTCTTCACGATGCACAGAGACATCTTTGGGAGCATTGACGCCGATGCGAACCTGGTTACCTTTCACACCAAGTACGGTAACTGTAATCTCATCTCCAATCATGAGCGTTTCACCCACGCGTCGCGTCAAAATCAACATATCTAATTCTCCTAAAAATCGTTATTCCTGAACAATCCTACGCGCATCCATGCAGTCTGTGGCACGCTCAACATTGGGTATCGACCGCACCAAACGAAACTTTAACTCCTGCCAGTGCTCCTCAAGCGGCCGGTTTTTGCTCCAAACCGAAGGCATTGTGTAATGTTCTGACCGCTAATTCCATGTATTTTTCATCCACAACCACCGAAATCTTGATTTCAGAGGTGGAAATCATGCGAATATTGATATTTTCCTGCGCCAGAACCTTAAACATGGTGCTCGCAATACCCGCATGGGAGCGCATCCCTACCCCTACCAGGGATACTTTAACAATTGAATCGTCTCCTGACACCTGCCTGGCACCTAATTGCTTCGCTATTTTATTGAGGATATCCAGTGCCTTTTGGTAGTCATTTCGGTGAACCGTAAAAGTAAAGTCGGTACAACCGTCAGCGCCAATATTCTGGATAATCATATCGACTTCGATATTTGATTCGCCAATCGGGCCCAGGATCTGGTATGCGATGCCGGGTTGATCAGGAACACCCGTGATCGTCAATTCAGCTTCATCTTTATTAAATGCAATGCCTGAGATTACTGCATTCTCCATACTGTCACCTTCATTTTCATACGTAATCAGCGTACCCGGACCTTCCTCTACAGAATGTAAAACCCTCAGTGGTACCCCATACTTGCCAGCAAATTCAACTGCACGTATCTGTAAAACCTTTGAACCCAGACTGGCCATTTCCAGCATTTCTTCAAACGTAATGTTGTCCAGACGGCGTGCATTGGAAACTACCCGTGGATCCGTAGTATAGACACCATCCACATCTGTATAAATCTGGCACTCATCGGCTTTTAATGCAGCCGCCATGGCAACCGCAGTGGTATCTGAACCACCCCGCCCAAGTGTGGTTATGTTGCCCTCTTCATCAATTCCTTGAAAGCCTGCTACGACAATTATGTGTCCCTCATTCAGATCCTTGCGCACTTTCGCCTCATCGATATCCAGGATACGTGCCTTGGTATGAGCATTATCTGTAAGAATATGGACTTGCCCGCCAGTATATGAACGTG
>JASFLL010000311.1:0-3467 GCA_050118115.1 Thioalkalispiraceae bacterium | reverse complement strand
AAAGGCCTTTTTAATCGTCGTTCTAACACCAATGAACGTCGTGCGAAACAGAGAATGCCAAAGGACCGGGTTATTAAAGTTCTGGTAGTCGATGATTCGCGAACCGTTGTCCATGGTTTACGGGCCGTGCTAGAACAGGATGGCTACTATGTTATGGAGGCCTATGATGGGATGACGGCAATCGAACTGGCCAAAGCACATCAGCCTGATATCATTCTAATGGATGTCATTATGCCCGGGCTAAACGGTTTTCAGGCAACTCGTAAGATTCGTAAAGATCCAGCTACTCACAGTATCCCCATTATTATTATCAGCGCCACGGAACAGCCCACTGAACAATTCTGGCTGACCAAACTGGGGGCCAATGATTTCCTCGGTAAGCCCATTATTCGTGGTGACTTATTCACGAAAGTTGAATCCCAACTCTACCCAAGACAAGTCGTCGCCTGAGATAACCTGCTGATTTGATGTAAGAATGCCCGCTTGCTGCGGATTGTCCCTGTTAATTCCCTCACTTTTTTTATAGCTAAAGATATATTGTTTTTTTATGTGAATACCTGCATGCTAATCCCTTAATTGCATTAATGGTTTGAGGTTAGTAATGATGTTGTCTCGCAGCTTTTATTCGCTTTTTTGTGTCACTGCAGCTCTGATACTGATGCAAAACTCAGCACACGCTACAAGTTCAGATAACGTGATCACCTGGGCAGGTTGTGGAATTACAAAAAAAGCCTTTATGGCGGAGCTAGCCAAGGCCTATGAGAAAAAAACCGGTATCAAAATTCAACTCTCAGGTGGAGGAGCTACTCGCGGCATTCGCGATACGGTCAATATGCGTATGGATATGGGAGGAAGTTGTCGTATGACTCTTCCAAGCGAGGATCAGTCTGAATTATACGCTTCCCTGCATCCAGTCGCCTGGGATGCCCTGGTGGTCATCACACATAAAAAGAATCCAGTTAAAAATCTGACCCACAAACAGATTCAGGATATTTACCTGGGCAAAGTGACAAACTGGCGTCAGGTGGGTGGTCCAAATATGCCTATGCACTTATTTGTGCGCCGCGGAAAGATATCAGGTGTTGGCTATGCAATACGACAATACCTGTTCGAAGATTCTAATATTGACTTTAAAACTCCCCAAAAGTATGTCAAGCGTTCATCTGGCCCGATTGAACGTGGCATAGAAAAAGACATCAGCGCTATTGCAATTACGGGTGTCAGCTCAGCGCGTAAACGTAATGTAAAAATAATCAGCATGGATGACAAATCCCCAACATTTGAGAACGTTAAAAACGGTTCATATGGTTTATACCGGCCCTTGTACCTGGTAACAACACCGACTCCCTCACCCAAAGTAAAAGACTTTGTTTCTTTTGCCATGTCAAAAGAAGGCAGAAAAATTATCAGAGATAACGGGACTGTGCCCTACATGGATGCACCAAAGCTTATGTCAAAGATGCTTATCTACGGCTTTGGCGTACGCTAGCTAATTACATACCACAAAAAAAAGGAAGCTTCGGCTTCCTTTTTTTTGTGTTGATAAATACATCAGTAGCTTCATCAGCATAAATCGTTAGAGACGGTGTGCAGATGCAAGATAATCATGACTCGCCATCTCAATCAAACGGCTAACCGTTCGATCAAACATACCTTTTAGCAGATTTCCCTGATAGAGTTTTTCCGGTGTTGTCTCTGAGGTTGCAATCAATTTAACTCGATGATCATATAAAGCATCTATTAAATGCATAAAACGTTTGGCGGCACTGTCTTTTGCAGGTGATAATACAGGTATATCGCTGATTACGACGGTGTGGAACTGTCTGGCTATTTCAAGATAATCCTTCGCTGCACGCGGAGTATCACATAGTTCTGAAAACTCAAACCAGACCACGTCATCAGACATGGCGACTGTCTTAATTTCTCGCTTATGTACCTGGATATGTTCTGAAAATCGGATCGAAGTCGGCGAAAGCTCATTAAACTTGCCACGTAACCATACCTGGTTATTCTTTTCTTTTTCGATTTTAAATGTGCCACCTTTCTCCAGATGTAATAGTCGATAATCAGTGCCATCAAGTAAATCAATCTCAACTGTGTAATCCTTTAGCAAATGGATAGCAGACATAAAACGTTCGCGTTGTAATCCATTTAGATAAAGATCATCAATATGCGTATTAGAGGTAGCAACCAGTGTAACGCCATTTTTAAACAAGGTATTTAACAGGCCACTTAATAACATCGCATCGGTGACATCAGTAACATGAAATTCATCGATACATAACACATGTACCTGTTCGGCTATCTCCCTGGAAATAATAATTAATGGATCAGGTGACTTGGGTAGATGCCGGAGCTTCTCATGTAAATCAAGCATAAAACGGTGATAGTGGACCCTTTGTTTCTCGATACCTTCCAGGCACTCGTAAAACAGATCCATCAAATAGGTTTTGCCTCGACCGACTGACCCCACCAGGTAGATACCAGGAATAGTGTTTACCTTCCTGATGAGCCTGTGGAAAAAACCGGGAGGTTGTTGCGCTGCCTGTTGTATGGTTTTTTGTAGAAATGTGAGCGATTCTACGGCACGCGCCTGGACGGGATCTTCTCTAAATCCAGGTTTTAGCAGATCTTGTTGGTACCTTTCTGTCGGGGTCATTCGTGGTTCTGGTGATTTCAAGTACGGACATTCCGTATACGATAGTTATTATAGCGTCTCTTAACTATATTACTTAAACTGTATGCATGAAATTATTATTTATGCGACATGGCCAAACCAACTACAATGTACTCGGGCTCTGTAACGATGTTCCTGAACGCAATGTTTATCTGACAGATCTTGGAAAACAGCAGGCCCGTCTGGTCGCTGATAAAATACGCAATCGAGCTATCGAAGCTATCATTGTCTCAGAGTTACCACGCACCCGACAAACCGCAGAAATCATCAACCAGGACCATCATGTCCCCATCATCACACAGCCTCTCCTCAATGATATTCGGACGGGCATGGATGGCAGGCCAGTGATTGAATATTTTTCCAGAATAGAGCAAGACCCGCTGCATACCACAATCAATAATGGTGAATCACTACTCGAGCATAAACAACGCGTCATGAAATATTTTGACTGGTTGAAAACACAAAAATTTAACTATCTCCTCACCATTGCCCATGAAGAAACACTTCGAGTGTTCTATGCGTGGTTCAACCAGCTAGGCGATGAAAAACTTCCAGATCTACACTTTGACAATTGCGAGTTATTATATTATGAATTTTAATATTCTGATCTTCTGTTATAGAATTTGACATGCCTCCTCAAATTCCAGACGCGGCCCCCTGGGATGCAGCTTCTCCGGCTTACCATAACCGAATGCACATATAAAATTTGATTTTACTTTGCCATCAGGAAAAAATTCAGCATCCAGCTTTTCACTGTTAAAACCGGACATAGGTCCTGCATCCAGTCCCA
>JASFLL010000310.1:0-3485 GCA_050118115.1 Thioalkalispiraceae bacterium | reverse complement strand
GACCCAGACCACCTGGAAAGGCTATTCCTTTGCACGGCTGGAACGAACACCCAAACATAAAAAGCATGGCCTGGGGATGTTACCCACCTACACCGGGCCGGTTTATTACAGTCCGGACAATAAATACGAGAAGGTCAAGTTCAAGGAAATTGATGAAGTTGCGGAGAACAGAAAAACCGGACCGCTCGATGCAATAGACCGGGAGTTTGCCGGTGGCTGGATCGCGATGATCGAACATTATTTTGTTGGCGCGTATATACCAAAGAGTGACGAGGTCTATCGTTACTTTACACAAAAACCAAAACGAGACGGCGATCTTTACTGGATTGGTTTAATGTCCACGGAAAAAACGGTCAAGCCAAACCAGACCATGGACTCCAGTGTTGAACTCTATGTGGGTCCCAAGATTCAAAAGCGTCTTGAGGCACTGGCCCCTGGACTGGAATTATCCGTTGATTATGGCTGGCTCACATTTATCTCCAAACCCCTGTTCTGGTTGTTGACACACATTCATGGTTTGCTGGGTAACTGGGGTTGGGCGATTATCGTGTTAACCCTGATGATCAAGCTGGTTTTCTACAAGTTATCCGAGACCAGTTACAAGTCCATGGCGCGCATGAAAAAACTGGCACCGCGTATGAAACAGATCAGTGAGCGTTATGCCGATGATCGCCAGCGCAAGGGTCAGGCGATCATGGAGTTGTATAAAAAAGAAAAGGTCAACCCGATGAGTGGTTGTTTGCCGATCCTGATCCAGATCCCGGTATTCATTGCACTATATTATGTATTACTCGAGAGTGTTGAGTTGCGTCAGGCCCCCTGGATTTTCTGGATCAATGATTTGTCATTGAAAGACCCCTATTACGTCTTGCCGATCATCATGGGTATTTCCATGTTTGCCCAGCAGAAACTCAATCCGGCTCCACCGGATCCCATGCAGGCCAAGATGATGATGTTGTTACCCTTTGTCTTTACTTTCTTATTCCTGTTCTTCCCGTCAGGGTTGGTGCTGTACTGGGTGTGTAACAATTTGCTATCCATCGCCCAGCAGTGGTATATCACGCGAGTGGTGATGGTCGAGAAAAAAGCCACCTAGCTCTGATTCATTCAACGGCCTGTTTAACTGTTAATATAGTTATCGATGACAGTTAACCCCGATCACATTGAGACCATTGCTGCCCTGGCCACCCCGGCCGGCCGGGGTGGCGTGGGTATTGTGCGGGTATCGGGGCCGCTGGCTATCACCATTGCCGAGCAGATATTAGGCCACTGTCCCAAACCGCGATTGGCGGAATATCTTCCATTTAAGAATGCTGAGGGCGAAGTCATTGATCAGGGTATTGCCCTGTACTTTCCTGGGCCGCATTCTTTTACCGGCGAAGACGTGCTGGAGCTTCAGGGTCATGGCGGTCCGGTGGTGATGGATATGTTACTGCATACCGTGATCCATTTTGGTGCAAGGCTGGCCAGAAGCGGCGAATTCAGCGAACGGGCCTTTTTGAACGACAAACTGGACCTGACCCAGGCCGAGGCGATCGCGGATTTGATCGATGCCGGATCTGCGCAGGCGGCCCGAACAGCGATGCGTTCCCTGCAGGGTGCCTTTTCTACGGCCGTTCACAATCTCGTCCAACAGGTCACCGAATTACGGGTGTACGTGGAAGCCGCCATGGATTTTCCCGATGAAGAGATTGATTTTATCTCGGAGGGCCAGGTCAGTGAAAAGATCGCGGATCAGCAACAAATCCTCAGGGGCATTTTCGAGCAGGCGCAACAGGGCAGCCTGATACGGGAAGGGATCAATCTGGTACTGGTGGGGCGTCCCAATGCGGGTAAGTCCTCACTATTAAATAGTCTGGCCCGACGCGAAGCCGCTATTGTGACGGATATCCCGGGGACCACGCGTGACATTGTCAAAGAAGTTATCATGCTCGATGGCCTGCCGGTGCACTTGCTGGATACCGCGGGCCTGCGTGAAACGCAGGACCGAGTTGAACTGGAAGGGATGCGACGCACCTGGGATGCCATCAACCAGTCTGATGTCATGATCCTGCTGGTCGATGATAGTGAGGGTTTCGGCGAAGCCGAACAGCGAATTCTCGATCAGTGTCCGGAATCCGTGGCCGTGATTGTTCTCTATAATAAGTGTGACATAACGGGTCGCCAGACGGGGATTGTCACTGATTCACTCAAACGCGAAAGCCTGGCGATTTCGGCCAGGTCCGGTGAGGGTATCGAAGATTTGATCGTTTGCATCAAGCAACTGGCCGGCATGCAGGCCTCGGGTGAAGGGGCCTTTATGGCCAGGCGGCGCCACCTGTCAGAACTGAAGACGGCAGAAAAACATTTGTTGCTTGCGCAACAACAGGCGCAAAACAACGAGCCAGAACTAATCGCGGAAGAATTAAAAATGGTTCAGGAGGCTCTCGGCCAGATAACCGGTGAAGTCACCAGCGATGATTTGCTCGGTAAGATCTTCAGCGAGTTTTGTATCGGAAAATAACCAGCATGAAACAAAGGCCGTTCATCATAAATATTGTGTTGCTGTTGTTCAGCAGTATGATTTTTTCTGCCTGTAGTAGTGTCGGCTATTATAGCCAGGCTATCTCCGGTCAACTTGAGTTAATGTCGCGAGAAAGACCTATCGATGAAGTGATCAGAGACAAGTCCACCCCCAAAGAACTGAAAAGAAAACTTGAGCTGGCCGAACGGGCCCGTGCGTTTGCTATAGAGCAATTACACCTTCCTGATAACGATAGTTATACGGAGTATGCTGATCTGGAACGACCCTATGTAGTATGGAATGTTGTTGCGACACCGGCCTATTCCATTCAGCCCAGGCAGTGGTGTTTTTTGATAGTCGGCTGTCTGAGTTACCGAGGCAGTTTTGACCAACGGGATGCGACCGAGATGGCAACTGCCCTTAAACAACAGGGTATGGACACTTCTGTGTTTGGTACCGCTGCGTATTCTACCCTGGGTTATTTTGATGACCCGCTATTGAATACCATGCTGCGTAATGGCGATACGAGTATGGTCGGTGTCATTTTTCATGAACTCGCGCATCAAACGGTTTATGTGGACAGTGATACGGCGTTTAACGAAGCCTTTGCCAGTGCCGTTGAACAGGAAGGTCTGCGTCGCTGGTTTGATAAAATGGGTACCCCGGAACAATACCAGGACTATTTACTCAAGAAACAATATCGACATGAGTTCTTCAGCCTGATAACGCGGACACGTACGCAACTTGATGTTGTATTTAAAACTGCACTTCCCGATAAAGAAAAACAAAAGCGTAAACAGGAAATATATGCACGTTTCAAAAATAATTATAAAGCATGGAGCAATAAACGTAATTATCACGCGTTTGATAAATGGATGCAGCAGGATTTAAATAATTCACACCTGGCCCTGGTTGCCACCTACCAGGACCTGGTTCCGGCATTCCTTAACCTGCTAACGTCAGTGAATGGCGACCTGGAAAA
>JASFLL010000309.1:0-3496 GCA_050118115.1 Thioalkalispiraceae bacterium | reverse complement strand
ATAAAGCCATTGAGTGTCTGCGTGTATTACCGGATACTATATATAAGGGAGCTCTTCACGCATTGGCGGAGTTTTCCGTGAATCGAACTTACTGATGTCGTAACTAAATCCTGCCCCCGGATTTAAATAATCGTTCATTTCAAACTGAACAATATAAAAACAGGACAAACAACATGGTAAAACGTCTCGCGATTATGATTATGGGTATGTTTCTCATTTCCGCCTGCGCCACCTCCGGTACCGAAGGCCCGAGTCTGTATTTTCGCATTAAAAGTGCATCGCATAACATCCAGGTAGTCAGTTCAAAGGATGCCGACTGGTGTGGCCCCGAGAAGTCCTGCCAATATCTCGGCGAGGTCTTCTGTGAACTGGATGAATACGATAAACGCGACGGCAAAGAAAAGATATGCAAAAAGAAGATTTTTACCAAGATAGTCCGTCAGGGTGGCGACACATTCGTATTGCAGAAAAAAGGCAATGTCAGTAATACCATGGATCATTACCGGATCTTTGGTCAGGCCTATAATTGCAGTAACACCAACCAGCAATTACATAAGGAATACATCGCCGAGGAAAACCTCAAGCCGCTGCACAAGATCAAGCTGGTAACAGAACCCTATGCCAAATTATGTAAAACAACCGCGGGTTGCAAGGAAAATGAACGTAAATGGAGCTGTGGTTCCATACAGGGTGACCCGTTCAAACAATGCCGCCGTAAGTTTAATCGCAATAGCAAGAAGGGTTCTAAAATCAATACGATTGTTTACAAGAGTGACCGCGTCAACGGTGCAGGCGTATATCGACTTTATATTGACAGTTACATATGTAAATAATCAATACAGGTGTTTTTAAATCAAATATACTTTTATAATATATTTGATACATGTCGGGGCGTAGCGCAGCCTGGTAGCGCACTTCGTTCGGGACGAAGGGGTCGGAGGTTCAAATCCTCTCGCCCCGACCAATTTTTTAAAACAATTCAATAAGTTATAATTTGCCATTTCTGTTCCCCTTCATCCTGGGACAAATTTGGGACAGTACGGACGTGATTGAAAAAATTATGTTTATATCCAGGGCTACCGGATACGGCAAAGCATTATCGTCACCCAAGTGCACCTACGCCATTAACGACTCCCAGTACAAGCAGTCATGTTTGAGATCAATAATATCACCGCATCCTGCTTTTAAAACAATTGTTACAAGTCTGTACATCGTTTGATCAATACAGCAACACCCCATACACTAGGGCCCGATAAAAAAATATTCAACAACCGATTTTGGTTCACACTGTTAGCCTGATGACGTAAGGCTGAGATGAATCAATTGACTACTCGCGAAAGGGATTGACCGAGAGGGGGTAAAACACACCATGCTGAGCGCACAGGGATGGGCAAACTTTCCGGCCAATCAAGCCAGGATCACCATTGATATCAATGGCGCACCGCATCCTGCACTCACCCTGCGCGGTGAAGAAGGTATATCAACTGGCTTTGAATTTGTACTTAGTATTATTGTCGATAAGAACGCGACGCTGAATTCCTACATCGGTGCCACCACCCACCTACAGTTTCACGGCCAGGACGGCATTGCCCGTACCGTCATAGGTGTAGTTACAAAAATTCATGAGCTCGGCTGGTTCGATGAAACCCGTTTACGCGTTGAACTCACCTTTGAATCGAGTCTGGCAAAACTTAAATACCAGAAAGACACGCGCATTATTCTCGGTCACACAGTGCCGGACATGATTCGCGCCACCTGTGAGCGTAACGGCCTCATCAAAGACCAGTTGCATTTCGATTTGTCGCGCAGCTATCCGATTAAACCGTACACCCTGCAGGCCAATGAATCTGACTGGGATTTTATTTCAAGGCTCGCCGCCAACAGTGGCATTTACTTTTATTCCATTGTCAAAGATGAAACCGACGTCATCGTCTTCACCGACCACAATGCTCATTGTCCCTATATCGCCCGGGAAGTATTGCACTTCATCGAGCCCAGCGGCGCCAATAAAGAAATGGCCGGTAATGCCCTGGTCGGTATCCATCAGCTGGCAGCCACCGCACGGCAGGTGATCCCGCAGGCACGCGTGCATGACTTCAATGAAGACACACCCAGCACTCAGTTACTTGCCAGCACGGCCATTGATCCCATCACCCAACTCAAGGCCACGCCGGCCCCGGGCGAAACGTTATTTGGCCTCGGCACCCGGACCCTGGATGCATCCGATGTGCAATCCAAACGCATTGCCGAACACGCAGCGGTGCAGGCCTTTGATTTAACCGCGAATGGCAATGTTGTCGATATGGCGGCGGGACACATTTGTAGTGTGGAGGCCACTCACTTCGATGCGCAATACAGCGGCGACTATCTCATTACCCATGTCATCCACGAGGCCAGCCAGTTCGCTGGTCATAATGAAGGCGACGAGGACATCGCCTATCGGGCCGCGGCGACCTGCATCAAGCGCGAGACCCCGTTCCGCTCGGCGACTGTCAACCATCCCGAGCTGCCCATGACCCTGACCGCGCGTATCGAAAGCGATGGACCCTATGCGCGCCTCGATGAACAGGGCAAGTACCAGTTACGGACCCTGTTTGATTTATCATCGACACAACATACCCAGGCCAGTATCCCAATGCGACGCGTCTCCGCATATGGTGGTGCTCCCAATGAAAGCAACGTCGGCTTACATACGCCGCTGCATGATGGCGACGAAGTCCTGATCAGCTGTTTGAATGGCGACCCGGATCGGCCCATGATCGTCGGTACCCTGCCAAATCCCGAGCGTCTTTCACCGGTCACCAGCAAGAATCCCGCACAAAATCGCCTGCGGACCCTAAGTGATAACGAGCTCACGTTTGATGATACCAAACAACAAGAAGCCATCACCCTGCGCACCTATTCGGGCTATAACATCCTGCACCTGGATGCCGCCGCCGTGGGCCACAAGGTGCGCCTGGCCAGCGAACACGGTGCCATGGTGACCTTCGCCAAAAAGACCATTCATCGCCAGAGTGATGACACCATGACGGAGCGAGTGGGCAATGATCGGCTGGTAAAAGTTAAAAATTATCACCGCACCGAAACGCAGACCAAAGAAATTCATCACCAGGCCAACACCGATCACAAACACACCGCCTACAAAAACATCCAAACCGAATCGGGCAAAAACACCGAACTACAAACCGGTCGTCACATGATTCTAGATGTCGAAGATAATGCAAAGATCACGGTCAAAGGACCGGGAGGGCTGTTCGCGACCATCCATAACAATGATGTCTTTATCCAGAGCGCCAATAAAATTGACATCAAAGGCCAGGGCGGCGGAGATATTACCTTTGAACAAAGTGGTGGTGGCTTCAAGGTGAGCAAATCCGGCGTCGTCAGTTTTTATGGCAACAAAGTTTTCTTCGGCGGCAGTGGTGGCGTGCAGCTCAACGGCAAGGTCAATTACTCCGTGCCCGGTCCACAACCGCCGGGGGCGGTGAGTACGCAG
>JASFLL010000308.1:0-3503 GCA_050118115.1 Thioalkalispiraceae bacterium | reverse complement strand
ATTGCAACCAATACGGTTACTAACTAATTGAAGAGAGGGGGGATAAGCTATTGTTTAGCGGCAAGTCTTTGTATGTGGTATGTAGCTTGCTGAACGTCTGGCGTCTTACTTTCTAACAAATGCGTTTTCATTTCGATTTGTTAGTGACTGTAACATAAATGTCATATTACTGTAGTAAAAGTTTCATAATTCCACAAGGAGAGCACTATATGTTAAGTAATACGCTTACGAACGGTCTGCAAAAAGTGTTTGCCAAAGGAAATCTGGCTGCCGGTATTATTGGAGTTTCGCTACTGAGCAACTACGCTTTGGCCGCTGAGATTATCTCGGGGGCTGGCGCGACCTTCCCTTATCCTGTTTATGCCAAATGGGCGGAAAGCTACGCGCAGAAAACCGGTATTAAAGTGAACTATCAATCCATCGGTTCCGGCGGCGGCATAAAACAGATCGAAGCCAAAACCGTCGACTTCGGCGCTTCCGATGCACCGCTGAAACCGGAAGAACTTGAGAAAAACGGCCTCATGCAATTTCCCATGATTATGGGCGGGGTTGTGCCCATCATCAATGTACAGGGGATCAAACCCGGTGAACTGAAACTGAGCGGACAAGTGCTGGCGGATATATATCTGGGAAAAATCACCCATTGGAACGACAAAGCAATCAAGACCATCAACCCACACGCTAAACTGCCCGACAAAAACATTACCGTAGTGCATCGTTCGGACGGCTCCGGCACCACCTGGATTTTCACCAACTATCTCACTAAAGTCAGCGACGAATGGGCAAAAAAAGTCGGCAACGATAAATCGGTGGCTTGGCCCACGGGTATCGGTGGCAAGGGTAATGAAGGCGTGGCGTCCTATGTAGGACGGGTCAAGGACTCCATTGGTTATGTGGAGTACGCGTATGCGCTGCAAAACAAAATGACTTACGCGAAATTGCGTAACAAAGCCGGCTATTACGTAACACCCAGTACCCCCACCTTTCAGGCCGCGGCCGCCAACGCGGATTGGAAAAAAGCGCCCGGCTTTTACATGGTGCTGACCGATCAACCCGGAAAAGACAGCTGGCCCATTACCGGGGCGAGTTTTATTCTGGTATACAAGCATCAGCAACAACCGAACACCGCCAAGAACATCTTGAAGTTTTTCGACTGGTCTTACCATCATGGTGGAAAATTAGCCGAGGCGTTGGACTACGTGCCCATGCCCAAGCAAGTGATCAGCCTGGTGGAAAATACCTGGCAGAAGGACATCAAGGGGAGCGACGGACAATCGCTTTGGTCAAACGGCATGGTTCAGAAGTAGCTATGTAACCTCAGCTGGGTAACCTTGGTTGGGTAACCTTGATTGGGTAACCATGGCACCGCAAGGCGATTTAGCAAACCCTCGTGAGCCAGCACGCAGCTTGGTGGGAGCGGCACAGCCACCTCTCCTGCCAGATCTGACGTTGCAGGCTCAAAATTCGAAGGAGACGACTTGCTGTTTCAATTGCAAAAAGGTACCACAGAGCCGGATCCGCAAAAAATAGCTTTTTTTGACCGGCTGTTCAGAGGTTCATCACGCCTGGCCGCCGTGTCGGTATTGGTGCTTATCCTTTCCATATTAGTGTCTTTACTGCTGGGCGCGATACCGGCGCTGGGGAAGTTCGGCTTTGGTTTTTTGATCAGCACCCAATGGAATCCGGTTACGGAGAATTTCGGTGCGCTGGTCGCCATTTTCGGCACTTTGGTGACCTCCGCCATTGCGATCTTGCTGGCTTTGCCGCTGAGTTTCGGCATAGCGATGTTTATTACCGAGTTGGCGCCGCCTTGGCTGAAACGGCCGGTTGGCACCGCAATTGAACTGCTTGCCGCTATCCCGAGCATTATTTACGGGATGTGGGGCTTGTTTGTGTTCGCCCCCTGGTTCGCGGACAATGTCCAGCCATGGATGACGGCACAACTGGGTGGCCTGCCCTGGATCGGATATCTGTTTCAAGGCCCGCCCATGGGCATAGGCATTCTGACCGCCGGTTTGGTCTTGGCTATCATGGTACTGCCTTTTATAAGCGCAATGATGCGCGATGTGTTTGAGATCGTGCCGAAACCGTTAAAGGAATCCGCTTACGGTCTTGGCGCCACCACCTGGGAAGTGCTGTGCCATATCGTGTTGCCCTACACCAAATCCGGCATTGTGGGCAGCGCCTTGTTGGGCTTGGGCCGCGCCTTGGGCGAAACCATGGCGGTCACCTTTGTCATCGGCAACGCCCAGCGCATTCATGGCTCGTTATTTATGCCGGGCACCACTATCTCATCCACCCTCGCTAACGAATTCACCGAAGCGGTCGGTGACCTCTACACCTCATCATTGTTCGCTTTGGGTTTGATGCTGTTTTTCATCACTATGGCGGTCCTGGTACTGGCGAAATTGTTGTTGGCACGATCGGCAAAACCCGCACCCACAGGTTGATTCATCATGGACACACTGTATTTGCGCCGTCGCTTGATTAACCGCATGAGTATAATGTTCGCCGTTGCCAGTACGGCGTTCGGTTTGTTCTGGCTCATGTGGTTGTTATGGACACTATTAAGCAACGGCCTGCCTTGGATTGACTGGCAGGTGTTTGCCAAAATCAGTCCGCCACCGGGCAGCTCCGGTGGCCTGATCAACGCCATTGCCGGCAGCATGCTGTTGACCGTAGGCGGTATTTTGGTCGGCACACCCATAGGAATTTTGGCGGGCACGTATCTGGCGGAATATGACAAATTTTCCAAAACGGCACACGCCGTGCGTTTTGTTAACGATGTCTTGCTTAGCGCCCCTTCGATCATCATTGGATTGTTTATCTACGAAATGGTGGTGGTGAAAATGGGGAATTTTTCCTTGTGGGCGGGCGTCCTGGCGCTATCATTGATCGTGATACCGGTGGTGGTGCGCACCACGGAAGACATGTTAAAACTGGTGCCTGATACCATGCGTGAGGCGGCCGCCGCCCTGGGCGCTCCCCGGTGGAAGGTGATTGTTTATATTGTCTACCGCGCCGCGCGTGCCGGCATCTTGACCGGCATCTTGCTGGCGGTGGCGCGCATCAGCGGTGAGACCGCGCCGCTGTTGTTCACCGCGCTGAATAATCAGTTTTGGAGCACCGATTTCAACCAGCCCATCGCCAATCTACCGGTGGTGATTTTTCAGTTTGCCATGAGCCCCTATGAAGACTGGCACCACCTTGCATGGGTGGGAGCCTTGTTGATTACCACCAGTGTGCTTGCGCTGATTATCCTGGCGCGATTTATTCTGCATCCCAAAAGCTCGTTGAGGCGATAAATACCCGCATGAACAAAATTATTACACTCCCCATACCGAAGCCGGTTATGAACAAGTCACAACTAGAAACTCCCGTGGTGAACAACAAGCTCACGGTGAAGCAATTGGATTTTTACTACGGTAAAACAAGGGCCTTGCAGGACATCAACCTGCACATTCCGGAACATAACATAGTAGCCTTTATAGGCCCTTCGGGAT
>JASFLL010000307.1:0-3523 GCA_050118115.1 Thioalkalispiraceae bacterium | reverse complement strand
GCAGACATTGATGGTCCGGCTCCCGGCAGTATGACTCATTTGGCTGAAATCTTCGGTACCCCCAGGGATTCCACGGAGGTTGTGGCTGGTCATGATCCGTTGTCCATTTCAAATAATAAAGTGGCGAAGTCCAGCCCCAATTCTGAGATGGTTTTCTGGTCAGTTGTGCTGCTGAAGAGCAAATATCCCCTTCAGGGATGGATCTGGCCTTGAATTTCACGAAAAAGTACCTAACTAGCCACCTTAATCCCGGATTTTCATGCACATTTGTTATCAGTTTGAGCTATAATTCGCCGCTATTTTTTCGGATGCAACGTTTCCGCCGAAATGACATTTGCTCGTGGTCATGAGACACCATGGATTACTACAGGAATTACCGCAAGTGCGGTAATTTTTTTAACACTTAACCCTATATATAGAGTAGCAAGAACAATGGCTGATTTAGACAAATACAGAAACATAGGTATTTTCGCCCACGTGGATGCCGGTAAAACCACGACCACGGAACGGATACTGAAACTCACCGGTAAAATCCACAAGACTGGCGAGGTACATGATGGCGAGGCAACCACTGACTTTATGGAGCAGGAAGCCGAGCGCGGTATTACGATTCAATCAGCAGCCACCTCTTGTGAATGGAATGGTCACCGCCTGAACATCATTGATACTCCGGGACACGTGGATTTTACCATCGAAGTGTATCGCTCGCTGAAGGTGCTGGACGGCGGTGTTGGTGTCTTCTGTGGCTCGGGTGGTGTAGAACCCCAGTCTGAGACCAACTGGCGCTACGCAAACGATTCAGAAGTTGCCCGCGTCATTTTTGTCAACAAGCTGGATCGTATGGGTGCGGATTTTTATCGTGTCGTTAAGCAGGTAGAAGATGTACTGGCTGCAAATCCATTAGTCATGGTGTTACCAATCGGAATCGAGGACGATTTCAAGGGTGTTGTGGATTTGCTCACTCGCAAGGCCTACATCTGGGATGATTCAGGCCTGCCAGAAAACTTCACTATTGAGGAGCCGCCGGCTGATATGGCTGATGCCGTCGAAGAGTGGCGTGAAAAGCTGATCGAAACCGCGGTTGAGCAGGACGATGACCTGATGGAACAATACCTGGAAGGGGAAGAACCCTCTGTGGATGACATCAAGCGTTGTATCCGTAAGGGCACCATCAATCTGGATTTCTTCCCAACCTACTGTGGTTCGGCGTTCAAGAACAAGGGGATTCAGCTGGTACTGGATGCAGTTGTTGATTTCCTACCGAATCCAACTGAAGTTAAGCCCCAGCCCGAAACTGATGAAGAAGGTAACGAGACTGGCGAATTTGCCATCGTTGACCCGAACAAACCTTTGCGGGCACTGGCTTTCAAGATTATGGATGACCGCTTTGGTGCCCTGACCTTTATTCGTGTTTACTCAGGAAAACTGAATAAAGGAGATACTGTTCTGAATACCTTTACCGGCAAGACAGAACGTATCGGCCGAATTGTGGAAATGCATGCCGATGAGCGTATTGAGCTGACTGGTGCCCAGGCAGGTGACATCGTGGCCGTTATCGGCATGAAAAACGTGCAGACCGGTCATACTTTGTGTGATCCCAAGTCGCCAGCCACACTGGAACCCATGGTTTTCCCGGATCCGGTTATCTCGATTGCCGTGGCCCCGAAAGATAAGGGTGCAGCAGAGAAGATGGGCATCGCCATTGGTAAGATGGTACAGGAAGATCCCTCTTTCCGAGTTGAAACCGACGAAGACAGTGGTGAGACGATTCTGAAAGGAATGGGTGAATTACACCTGGACATCAAGATTGATATCCTTAAGCGTACGCATGGTGTAGAAGTGAATGTGGGTGCCCCTCAGGTTGCCTACCGTGAAACCATTACCCAGCGTGTCGAAGATACTTACACACACAAAAAGCAAACAGGTGGTTCAGGTCAATTTGCGAAAATTGACTATGTGATCGAGCCTGGTGAAGCAGGTAGCGGCTTTGAATTTGAGTCAGTTGTGACAGGCGGTAATGTTCCTCGCGAATTCTGGCCCGCCGTTCAAAAGGGATTTGAAAAGAGCATGGAAAAAGGTGTCCTGGCTGGTTTCCCCTGCCTGGATTTCAAGGTAACGCTGGTCGATGGTGGTTATCACCCGGTTGACTCTTCTGCTGTCGCTTATGAACTGGCTGCTGGGGCGGCTTATCGTCAAAGCATGCCCAAAGCCGGTCCGCAGTTAATGGAGCCGATTATGAAAGTCGATGTATTTTCACCGGAGGATAACGTTGGTGATGTTATTGGCGACCTGAATCGTCGTCGCGGTATGATCCAGGGGCAGGAGCCAGGGGCCACAGGTGTCCGTATCAAGGCCCAGTGCCCGCTTTCTGAGATGTTTGGTTACATTGGTGATCTGCGTACCATGACATCTGGACGCGGCCAGTTCTCCATGGAGTTTTCACACTATGCTCCCTGTCCCAAGAACGTTGCCGATGATGTTATCAAGGAAACAAAAGAGCGTGAGGCAAAGAAGTAAACTCAATGCGCATTTCCAAAGAAAAGGCCGGTTAACCCGGCCTTTTTTTATTCGATTTGGATGATGCGCCCAATTTCAGCCGACGACGTACCACTAATTTGTACTGAATGTAAGATAAAAACAGTTCAAACTTAATGTTATACATTATGTTTTTGAGCTAGTTTACTGATCTGAATATGATTATTTATCTTAAATATTTCCTTACACTAAGTTTGAGGTTTTAAACGGCTTTTCAGTTAGAATAAGACTAATTTGTAAGGGGAAAATGGTTGGCTGTTAGCAAATAACTGGAAAAAACAGCCAATGGCACCGTGACAGGGAATCGTTCCACAAGGAGGACAGGTTAGATTCGATTTTGTGCGTACCACAAAATAAGTCGTTCATGGACAGAAAGTGATAGGTGTATCCCGTTTATTGGGAGCAGGGGTTACTTGGATGGCTGGAAATATAGAAGAAAAAAATAAGTATTCAGTCCTGAATTGCGATGTCGTGGACGGGATCATGTCTCTACTGGATGCACTGCAAGTAACGCAACGTGGCAGGGTCGTCTATCAGCAGGTTGAGCATGCCCTACGTGATTTAACCGTCAGTCAGAATAAGATTGCTTATGGTTATGCCCATATTCTGAACCTTATTCTGGAAAGCTATCGTAAGCACCTGCCAAAGGAATCATTACTCTACCTTGAACTGAAGCTGGTTCAAAAGCGACTGATGCCACCCATTTCCCTCAATGAGCTGGCTGTTTTGCACGGCTATATCAAAAATGTTGTTCAACTTACCAATGATGTAATTGAACCCGATGAGGCCCTGATCAGAGAGGCTATGTTGCCATTGACCGGTGTAGCAGATTCTGTTCCCGGGCTGGACGTAGAAGATTCTTATACCAGCCAGTCCCCAGCACGTCAGCCACAGGAAAACATAACTGAAGAGCTGCCCACAATAAAGTTCACCCCTGAGAGCATGACCCCTTCGGTGGAAATGCATGTGAATTCAGTTTTTCGACAGC
>JASFLL010000306.1:0-3529 GCA_050118115.1 Thioalkalispiraceae bacterium | reverse complement strand
AATAGCGGCTTTTGGATTACGTGTGCAGTACTTTGTATTAAAAGACTCAGGATTCGTGAGTCACCTTGCGCCCTACCTGAATATTGAGTTTTTTTACTCTATGCCACAGACTGCGTTCGCTGATGCCTAACAAGCGGGCGGCGTTGACTTGGACGCCATCGCATTCTTCCAGCGCCTGCACAATTATGTTGCGTTCGGTTTCGGCCAGCCATTCATCCAGGCCGGCTTCGCCCAAGTCCATCAAATCACCGGTTGGGGTGGTGACATGTGCGTGGCGTGTATGCATTTTGTCAGGCAAATCGTCTATGCGAATCAATTTACCGCGGCAGGTTAGTAACGAGCGCTCTATAGCGTTACGTAGTTCGCGAACATTTCCCGGCCAATGGTAAGCGGAGAGGGTGGCCAAGGCATCGTCGGTGAATCCTTCCACGTGTTTGTCCATTTCCGTACGTAACCCGTCGAGGAACGTCTGCGCCAGCAGGGGAATGTCCTCCGCCCGCTCGCGCAACGGCGGTACGTGCAAGTTGTATACATCCAGCCGGTATAACAGATCTTCACGGAATTCATTTTCCTTAACCAAGTCGCTAAGGTTGCGGTTGGTCGCGGCAATGATGCGCACGTCCACCCGCCGGATGGCGTCACTGCCCACCGGCGAGAATTCCCTTTCCTGCAATACCCGCAATAGTTTCGCTTGTAAGTCCAATTCCAGGTCGCCGATCTCGTCCAGAAATAAAGTACCGCCATTGGCTTGTTCCAGCCGTCCCAAACGGTTTTGTATGGCGCCGGTGAACGCGCCTTTGACGTAGCCGAACAGTTCACTTTCCATTAGATCGCGAGGAATAGCCGAACAGTTGATTGCTACCCAGGGATGTTCCGCCCGCGGACCTAACTCGTGTATGGCGCGCGCAACCGCTTCTTTGCCAGTACCGCTTTCGCCGGTGATCAATATGTTGGTTTTATACGGGGCGACTTGACGGATTTGTTCACGCAGTTGTTGCATGGCCGGTCCCTCGCCCACCAAACGGCTGCTACGACGGTTGTCCCGGACTACGGCGTGTAATTGCAGATTTTCGCGCAACAGGTCGCGATAGCGTACCGCGTTTTGCACCGCAAACTGCAGTTCTTCGGGTTCGAAGGGCTTGGTCAGGTAGTTGCTGGCGCCCGCCTGTATGCATTCGATGGCAGAGCGGATGGACCCATAAGCGGTTACCACAATGATAGGGACTTCCGGGCGTTCCTGATGGCAGCGTGTTATGAATTCGTTACCGCTCATCCCCGGCATTTTAAGATCCGAGAGGATTACGTCCAGGTCCGGGTCGCGCAGGAAGGCTACGGCGTCTTCGGCCCGTTCGGCGGTAAGCACCCGGTAACCGGCGTCCTCTAACGCCATTTGCATGACCAGTAACATGTTGCGTTCGTCATCGACCACTAGAACACTACGTTGCATTATTCCTCCTTCTCGTGGAACGAGGGGAACTCCATGGCAAACCGCGCGCCACGCCAATTTCCCGGTACCAGTTCCAGCCAGGCGCCGTTGGCTTCCACCAAAGTATTGGCGATGGTCAAACCCAGGCCGCTGCCTTGTGTCTTGGTGGTGTAAAAAGGCTCAAACAAGCGTGTCATTTGTTCAAAGGGAATTCCCGGTCCGCTGTCGTGCAGATAGAGTATTATGGCATCGGTTTTCACCAATGATCCAACTTCTATACTTCCGGCCTCCGGCCCCATGGCTTCCAAGGCGTTACGTACCAGGTTCACCCAGGCTTGGCGCAGCAATTCCGGATCCGCTGGTATTTTTATATTGTCATGGGTGTAACGGCGAACCACGGTAATGTTGTCGCGTCCCGCCAGCATCACTTGCAATGCTTTTTCCAACGGCTCGGCCGGATCAAGCTCGATAAACTCGGGGCTGCGGTGCCGCGCCAGTTGCTGGAAATCCTTGAGTAAATGATCCAGACGCAGGCTCTCTTCCCGGATCACCCGTTGCAACTCTGTTTGCTTGCTAATTTTCTGGGTGGTTTCCAACAGCTTGGACGCGGTATTGATGATACCGATGGGGTTGCGGATTTCGTGGGCCATTGCCAGGGACAATTCCCCTAAAGCGGAAAGTTTGTCGCGCTGAAACGCGCGCCGTTGTTCGTCCCGGGCTTCACGCAAACGGCCTGCCATGGTGTTAAACGCTTTCGCCAATTGGCCCAATTCGTCATTGGAATGTATGGGGATGGAAGCGCGGAAATCCTGCGCCGCCACTCTCATCACTGCATCGTGCAAGTATTCCACCGGTCGTACCACAATGCGGCTGAGCAATAACCCGGTGCCGGTGGCCAATAAAGTTCCCAGTAGAAAGATCGCCAAAGTCAGTAGGCCTTGGTCGGTCAACAATTGGGCGCTGCCGGCGCGTTCCTGACCGCTGAACATGATCGCTTCCACCCTGCCGCTGGCATCGACCACCGGTGAATACAGCGCCCAGTAGCGACCGTTTTCAGCAACCGGACTGTAATAGTCCTGTTTATTGTTCAGTTGGTCAAAAGCGGAAGGCGGTAAGCGCAGTTTCAAAGGACGGTCTTCCTCGGAAAATGCTTTGGCAAAATCGCCTTCGCGGGGATAGAACAGCCGTGTCTTCAACCCGCTCATGCGATTCAAGCGGTTCAGAAACGCTTTATCAAACAAAGTGCCCAGTATCAATCTATAATGCTGCGGCTGATCATGGGGGATGCGAACGATGGTGATGGCGGCCAGCAGGTTTTTTTGGTTTTGTTCCACTTTGACCACCGCGGTATCCTGACCATGCGCCCACGAGGTAGTTAAGGTAACCGGCGTGGACGAATACATCAATTTATCATCATAACCGTAAACCTGTATCAAGGTGATGCCCAACTCTTTGGCCAGCGGTTGCAAATTGTCGGGAATGGGCGATTTACCCGGTTGAAACGACAGCTCCCCCTTGCTGACCACATCGTCGAGAATGTTGGCGAATAAACCGGCATTTTTGTGCAGGTCCGCCAACGCCGTCTCATCCAGTTGGGCGGACTCGCGAATCCAGTGTTCGATGGAATCGTCAATGCGGCCGGTAATCCAGCGCGCGGACAAAGTCCCGGTGATCAACATGGGCACCAGGATGATCACCACAATGACCACTAGGACTTTTAGCTGTAAATGATTGAGACGAAGCGCTGCCAGCATCTACAAATCTCGTTGCTCACTACAAATTTTGGAGGAAAAACAGTGTTGAGCAGCGTTGTCGATTTCGGATAAACCATCTGCATCTCTTTGTTTTAACTCGCATAAATGGACGACGCCCCAGGCTGGTCCTGGACTTGCAAACGTATATCGTATCCACCGTGGTGAATGTGTTTTAGTTAAAGCTTGGATCAATAACCGGTGGCATATTGGTTTGAAAAATCCTGTAGTAATAAACATGATTTAAAAATGAGAGGTAATATGCAATTAGTCAACTATTTCCCGCGAATGTTACACACTGCCGATCGCCTGTCGAGAACCTCTTGGCTATTGCGCGTGTCGCCCATAGCGC
>JASFLL010000305.1:0-3532 GCA_050118115.1 Thioalkalispiraceae bacterium | reverse complement strand
TTGCCTGTATTGGCAAGCATTTTAAATATACGGGGGGTCAGTATATATCGCCCAACGACAGCAAGATTGGATGGCGCATCCTCAGGGTCCGGCTTTTCTACTATCGCATCTATCATATAAACACTGTCATCTAGTTTGGTAGCATCAACAACACCGTATTTGTTGGTTTCTTCCTTGGGAACTCTTTCGACACCGAGTACACTGCGTCCCTGGTATTCATATACATCCACCATTTGCGACAGGCACGATTTCTTGTTGCCATCGATTAAATCATCTGCCAGGATAATCGCAAACGGTTCGTCGCCGACAACAGGTAATGCACAATTGACCGCATGCCCCAATCCCAACGCCTCAGCCTGGCGTAAATAGATGCATGAAACGTGATCAGGCACGATACTTCTTACAATCTCCAGTAACTTTGTTTTTTGCTTTGCTTCCAGTTCATGCTCAAGTTCAAATGCTTTATCAAAATGATCAGCAATAGCTCGTTTACTTCGGCCTGTTACAAAGATCATTTGGTCGATGCCAGCTTCAATGGCTTCCTCGACGGCATATTGAATTAGTGGTTTATCAACGACCGGCAACATTTCTTTCGGACTGGCCTTGGTCGCCGGTAAAAAACGGGTTCCCAGACCTGCGACAGGGAAAACTGCTTTTTTGATTTTTTTCATCTATTTCCTCGATCTTTAAACAATTGCTCTACCAATAGAATAATATCTAAAGCCCATTTCTTGCATAACCTTGGGGTCATAGATGTTTCTGCCATCAAAAATCACCGGTTCTTTTAAGTTTTTCTTTATTTCTTCGAAATCGGGACTTCTAAAAACATTCCACTCTGTAATTATAATAAGCGCATCAACTGATGTTAATGCTTCCTCTTTATTGTCACATAAAGTCAAACCATTATGATCACCATAAATTCTTTGTGTCTCATGTACGGCTTGCGGATCATATGCATTGACGGTCGCACCTGCTTTCCACAAACTTTCGAGTAGTACCCTGCTCGGAGCCTCACGCATATCATCAGTATTGGGTTTAAATGACAGACCCCATAAGGCAAACTTTTTGCCTTTAATATCATTATCATAATGCGTCATAATTTTTTTGAATATGACTTCTTTCTGCCGGTAATTGACTGCTTCGACACTTTCAAGTAATTCGGCGGTGTATCCATATTCACGGGCCGTCTTACCGAGCGCCTGAACATCCTTTGGAAAACAGGAACCACCATAGCCCGCGCCCGGATAAATAAAATGGTAGCCAATACGAGGATCGGAGCCAATTCCAATTCTCACGCTTTCGATATCTGCACCGGTTAATTCAGCAATATTAGAAAGTTCATTCATGAAGCTGATCTTTGTCGCCAATAACGAATTAGCAGCATACTTTGTTAGTTCAGCTGAACGGACATCCATAACCACAAGACGATCGTGGTTACGATTGAATGGCGCATAAAGTGCTTTTAATAGTTCGGCTGTCCGAATATTATCTGTTCCAATCACAATTCGATCAGGCTTCATAAAATCATCAATTGCAGCGCCTTCCTTTAAAAACTCAGGATTTGATACGACATCGAAGTCAAAGTTTTCATTTCTTTTGTTCAAAGTTTCGGTGATTTTTTCTGAAACCTTGTCAGCAGTACCCACTGGTACTGTTGATTTATCAATGACTATTCGATAGTCATTCATATTCTCACCAATACTCTGAGCAACGCTCAATACATACTGCAAATCAGCAGAACCATCTTCATCAGGTGGCGTACCAACTGCGATGAACTGAAACAAACCATGTTCTACACCTTTCTTGATGTCAGTCGTGAATTTTAGTCTTCCCTGATCTATATTCGCTTTAACGAGCGGTTCAAGGCCGGGTTCATAGATTGGAATCCCGCCATTATTTAATAGATCGATCTTTTCCTTGTCGACATCCACGCAGAGCACGTCATTACCAACTTCAGCAAGGCAGGTGCCCGTGACCAGGCCAACATAACCTGTTCCAAAAATCGTTACTTTCATAGTTTATTCATTCTCATATTTAGGTTTAAATGACCAATATTTGTGCCCAAGAAAGCTGGTAAATATAGGCACCGAAAGGCCTATTATATGCGCAATTTCCTCTGGATAAAATCCAAATCCTGCCTTTGGAAATACATATTCAGCCAGCAGGACACTGATTCCCCACACCTGACAAACAGCTAGGACATTCACTAGTGAAAAATAATAAAGCTCATGGAGAGGTTTACGGCTGCTAGGCTCAAATACAAACGCCCGTGACAATAAATACGCAGTCAACATCCCAATCAAATAGGCCACAAATACCGCCCAACGATAACTCATTATCTCAGACAGAAAAATTCTCGAGACGAAATTTATTGCCGCCGCAACACCACCGACCAGGAGGAATCGCAGGAATTGCCGGCTGAAAAAGTGTTTATGAATCATGGCGCCCCGCTCTACTAAAGGTTTTTAGCCAACTGTTTGCCAAGTGCAACACTCTCGGAAATCGAACGATCTTCTGGATAATAGTAGGATGTATCCGCAATATGCAGTCCACTTATTACATTGGATATTGGCGGTAATGTCTCTTTAAAACCAGGCGGACAAATCGGCTGGGCAAAGCCATAGCGGGAAGCATGTGCATCAACTATATCAACATCGGCAATGTCAGGGTTAACTGTTTTTACGACATTTTGCGCCTCCAATATGAAAGATTCATTACTATTTTTGAATTTTTCACTATCTCGCGGTAAATAAAATGGAATATAAACAATGTTATGGTCAAACGGTCTGAGATTTGAAATTTCAATTAACCCAGGGACTTCCAGATTTTTATCATTTATATTCAGCCAGAAGTTTTTGGTCACAGCTTTCCTTAATTTCAATAATACACAGACGACACCAATATTGTTAATTTTTGCATATGATGAATGGATATCAGCAGGCAGATCTGGAACCATCGGAGACACGAACGGTAATGGTATTGTACTAATTACTTTGTCATATTCTATAAACTTATTGTCAACCATTACACCTTGTACCTGATTATCTTTGACCACGACCTGGTTTACCTGGCTGGATAATTTGATTTGCCCATCCGCTGTTAAAATCGCAGCCTCCATTGCCTTTAGCAAGGTCTCGGATCCACCTTCCAGATAACCCATTTGCTCAGTGAATAAATTTTTACGAGATTGACCGACTCTACGAATACGCGCCCATATCCAGGAAGCAGAAAGATTTCCGGTAAATCGGTGAAACTTCAATTCAAATAGTTTTTTCCATAAAATATTATACGCGCGCGGCCCAACCCATTTTACTATCCACTCAGTAGCCTCCTGTTTATCAAGGGATGACCAGTCCTTGACTTTTGTGCAATAAAACATATGCACACCATAGCGAAGTCGCTCAATGAGTGATAGCGGTGAAAATTTCAGTAACGCTACCGGATTACCCCAATCATACAATTTCCCTTCATAAAAATATCCCATTTTCGTCGCTTGCCAGCGTAATTTATGACTCAAATCCAGCTCATCAAG
>JASFLL010000304.1:0-3533 GCA_050118115.1 Thioalkalispiraceae bacterium | reverse complement strand
TAACAGCCTACAAGCCAAACGAACCGGTCAATGGCAGGCAATGGTTGACCATCATTCTGTGAGTCAACCGCACCTGATACAACGTGTCTACGCCAACCAAAATTATGCCGGTGAACATGGGCCGCGCACCTTGAGTGTGGATCATCACGCCGTGACCTGGGGTAGTGCGCTACCGGCTGCCCGCCCCAACCGCAATGGCAATCGTGCCGTCCTGTTTGAAACGGTGTCCAACAATAATGGCGCCATAGGTGGATTGATGGGGCGGCTCAACGCCAGCGCCGCAGCTCACGGAGGACAAGGCGTTTGGGACCTGGGCTTGACTGTAGCATTGAATGGCTTTTACGTGCCCACCGTCGACAACACCGATAATCCCGCTGGGCAAACTCTCAATCAAAACAATGCTGTGCCCGTGAACCAGCGGCTGCCCAATGTTCAGAATACGCTCGATCAAACCCGTACCGCTCTGCTGAACGCCTGGGCCGGACCTCCGGTGAATATCAGCACCGCTGTGTGGGAGCGCCGTTATGTGCGACAAGGCCATGATGCACCGGCGCTGGAAGGGGCACGCGGTGCCGTACCGTTCACCACCCTTCGCCGGGTGACAGCGCAAAATCAGAATGCCGCCGCCATCCACACCGAATTAACCACCAATCGCACCGGTACTGTGTGGCACAAGATGGGTGACGACGACATGCCGGTTCCCGATCCCAACGCTAATACCCAGGAGATGCAGGATTTGGCCAGTATTGAAGACAATACCGAGGGTGTCACCACTTTTGCCACTTTCGGATATAACCTCACCAGCGGTGGCCAAACACCTGATATGGATAACCTGCTCCGCATGGTTTACGAAGGTGAGATGGCGCTGAGGCAGAGTCTGGCAGACCTGGGTACAAAGACTTACCCCATCGAACCCAACACCTATTATAAGTTCTCCGACAACAACACATTCGATATGGCATGGGACAATGTGGAAACTACCGACGTGGGTGGTGGCGGGCCTCAGATTAAAGAAGGATTGAGGTTCCAGAAGAGTGCCAGCCAGGGGGAATATATAGAACAACACACCTTCCATAATACGATGTTGGATACCGACTCCGGTGGGCGCAACCAAAACCTGATTGCACTCCTGGCCCCGGCCTTGCTCCGGGCCGCACAAGGACAAGATCCCGATCTCACCGTACCAGGTATCGAGCAGGTCTTAATGCAGATGGATCAAAGTTATTTCCAGCCCGGGGTATGGAGCGCAGTTGCCGAACAACTGATGCCGCAACTCGAATTACAAGGGATTCATGGCGTGGCTGAAGCCCTGGTTGCCGCACAACGCAAAAAGACTGCCACCCTTGTTTGGTTTTACTGTGACAAACTGGCCGCGCAAGATCGGATTAAACGTAAGATTTCGGCTTTACATCAATAAGCTGTCCAATCCCACGTAAAATTGAATCGAATTCACAACACTCAGGATAACCAGCCGGACTTATCAGGCAAGGTTTGTCCGATCCCTTCGTTACTCCATTCATCGTGCTGGAACTGGAGTATCAAACTGGTGAGTTGATTTTATTGGTACCGATTCAAGGACTTCACTCGGGGTTCTTTCCCAGCACTCTCGCGTTCTGGAACAAAGGAGCCTCTAATCGTCTCCCTCGGTATCGCCCCTGCGCCTGGTCGAGTCTCAGCGCGGTCTGGGCCGCATTCGTTGCTGCAATTCGAAGCGTTGCAGCTGATACTCCTGGGCCTGGCGGTAGCGCTGTTGTCGGAACAATCCTTCAAGACGCTGGGAGTGATCCGAAGGGGTCACCCGCTCACGCTGATCCTGAAGCATCAGCTCACGCTGCTGGTTACGCTGCAGGACCTGCTGCTGCTGGCGCTGCTGCCGGTTCAATTGCTGCCACGCTTCCCGCTCGGTGGGTGTGGCCTCTGGGGGCTGCCGTTCGGCATAGCCCCCCTGCATTCGTTCCAGTTTCTGCCGATTGGCCTGATTCAGCTGATGCAGTTGCAGCCAGTTGCCTGATGGGTCGGCAATAACCGCTGTCGGCATGGACAGGATGAGGCTAAGACAGCAGGTAATATATCGAAACATGTAGCCTCTGATCCCGTTCAAGCTGCTTGGTTCCGCGTTTCATCGAACGGCTTCAAGCAGCCCTCATCGTAACATTGGGCATGGATCGTTTGAGCCTTTCATAGGCCGACCAGGCCCGCTCATGGAAGTAGAAAGCGACCGTATTCACCGCCGGTTCGATCAAGGCTACGGCACCACCAATCACCACATCGCCGGTCAACAGATAGGCGACGCCGAAGGCCACTGAGAAGTGCATGACTGCAAAGGTTGCGGTTTTTGCCATCGTTGATCTCCCGTTTTTGAATTTGATGGCTTAATGATAATTATTCTCATATATATGTAAAGCCGAAGATTCCAATTATTTCAATCAGTACTGCCTATCAATATTCGATCCATTTGTCTCAAACCTGATAAGGCGTGCACAAGACAATCATCAAACAAAAATCTCGTGGTTGGATTTTGCCCCCTGTCGAGCGATATGCTCATGGACTGTTCCATCCATGAGAAGCAAAAGTCTAGTTCGCAGGCCCGAAATCATTTGTCGTTCGCCGCACTCATGGCAAGTGCTCCAGTTACGGCCTTGGGAATTGAATGTGACAATCGTATCCACAAAAAATGGCAAGCACTACATCTGGGGTGGCAATTGCGACGGCTGGCACCTTGCGGCATCTGAAAACCTCAGCGTGATACAAGAGCGAGTGCCAAACGGATCATCAGAAGTTCGCCATCTTCACAATGAGGCTGAACAGTTCTTTTATATTCTTTCCGGAATAGCCACGCTTGAGGTGGCTGGTGTTATTCATGTTCTCCAGCCCAATGAAGGTTTTCATGTCCCTGCGGGTGTTGCACATACTTTAAGCAATAAGCATGAAACCGACCTTGAGTTTTTAGTGATTTCAACACCACCGAGTCATGGAGACAGAATAAACTCATCATGAAATAGAAAAAGGCCCGGTCACGGGCCTTTTTATGGGATCAATGGGTGATAGTGATACGGCGCGGTACCTGTTCCGATCGTTTCTTGATGACGATCTCCAATACGCCGTTTTCGCTCTTGGCACTGATTTCCGCTTCGTCTGCGCTTTCGGGCAGCTTGAAGCGGCGTTTGAAGGCCCCTTGTACCCGTTCCTGGGTATGATAGCGGCTCGCTTCATCCGTCTGCGCTAGCTTACGTTCGCCGCTGATCTCCAACACACCGTTCTCCATCGAGACCTGGATGGCCTTGGGCTCAACCCCCGGAAGATCCAGGCTCAGACAGAAACGGTCTTTCTCTTCACGGATGTCCACGGCGGGCAGCCAGTTGTTGACGGGATTGGCCTGTTCCTGCTGACGGACCTGCATCAGACGGTTCATCTCGCGGTTGATATCCCGCAACATCATAAAGGGTTCATAGCGCATTCTGTTCATGATCTTCTCCTGAAAAAAACTGTTGTGAGTTGCAGAATAGGTAGGGACGTTTCGGCTTTTTTCAAGA